>JAAOYE010000103.1 GCA_018221175.1 Candidatus Woesearchaeota archaeon | reverse complement strand
TTTTGAAGGTTTTGAAGGTTTTGATGTGCTTATTTATCATGGTTATTCATTTCCATATTATGCAGATACAATAGAATCAATTCGATCAAAAGGAGGTCTTGAAAGAGCAGATCTCATAATGCAACTACTGCTAAAAAAAAGACATCTCTCTCCTTCTCACACAGCAAGCCTATACATTCCAGATTCACAAAAAGACCCATTAATAATTGAAAAAATACCTGATTTTTTCATATCAGGGCACATCCACAGGACTACTGCGAAAAATTACAAAAACATAACACTTCTTAATTGCTCGTGCTGGATAGGGCAAACAGCATACCAGGAAAAAGTAGGACTTAAACCACAGCCAGCAAGGCTGCCAATTATTAATTTGAAAACAAGAGAGATTAAGATATTAAAATTTGGAAAGGATGTATACACACTAAATGATGAATAATGGAAGCAACTGAGGAAATAAATCAGTATTTTACGCAAATAGAAGAAGAGATATCTAAATGCTATGAAGTAGCTGGTAAAGCAAGAAAGAAAGGATTTGACCCAGAAGAAAAAGTAGACATCCCACTAGCTAGAGGGATATCACAAAGAGTAGAAGGGCTTATATCCGCAGTCGCACCTCAAATTTTAAAAAGTGGTTTGGCAGAAAGAATAGAAAAACTTGAAAAAGAATTTGGTTCTCTTGACTGGAGAGTTGCCTTAAAGATTGCAGAAGAAGTTGCAAAACAAAAATTCTGTTCTTTTTCTGATGAGAGAGAAGCAATGGAAGTTGCAATAAGAGTGGGGCTTGCCTATGCAACTTTAGGTGTAATTGCTGCGCCTCTTGAGGGATTTATAGAACTTAAAATTAAAAACACTGTACAACAAAAAAGATATCTCTCTTTATTTTTTGCAGGCCCAATAAGAGCTGCAGGCGGTACGGCTGCCGCACTTACAGTATTAATTGCAGACTATGTTAGGGAGAAAATGGGGTATGAAAAATATGATCCAAAGGAGGATGAAATAAAAAGATATGTAACAGAAGTTTATGATTACCATGAAAGAGCTACAAATCTTCAGTATCTTCCAAGTGAAGAGGAAATAACATTTTTGATAAAAAATCTTCCGCTTGAAATAAATGGGGATCCAACAGAAAGAATAGAAGTATCAAACTACAAAGACATACCAAGAATTGAAACAAACCTAATCCGGGGGGGTATGTGTCTTGTTCTTGCAGAGGGAATTGCACAAAAAGCTCCAAAACTTCACAAACAAATTAGTGTATGGGGTGGGGAAATGGGTCTTGACTGGGGATTTTTCAAAGAGTTTTTAGAGATTCAAAAAGTTGTAAAGGCAAAAGGAAAGATAAAAAAAGACAAGACAACACAAAAAATTACACCTGATTACACATATATAAAAGATTTGGTGGCTGGCAGACCTGTTCTATCTCATCCTTTAAAAATTGGGGGGTTTAGGATTAGATATGGCAGAACTAGGACTTCGGGGTTTGCAGCAACAGCAATACATCCTGCAACTATGCGTGTATTAAGCAATTATATAGCAACAGGTACACAGCTAAAGGTTGAAAGACCAGGAAAAGCAACAGTGCTTTCTCCATGCGACTATTTAGATGGGCCAATTGTCAGGCTGAAAAATGGGAATGTCTTAAAAATTGATTCAGAAGAAGAAATAAAAGAAGTTATTAAGGAAGTTGAAAAAATATTATTTCTTGGGGATATTCTCGTAAACTATGGGGATTTTTCTGAAAATGGACATTCTCTTGTTCCAGTTGGGTATTGTGAGGAGTGGTGGGGTCAAGAGCTCGAAAAAGCTGTGGTGTCTACTTTTGGCACACTTGACTATGAAAAGCTTGCAGAGTTTGTAGATATTACCTCAGATAATCTGCAAAGACTGATAAGAAATCCAATAAAAACAAATATTACAGCAAGAGCAGCATTTAATATTTCAGAAAAATTTAAAGTAGCCCTTCATCCCAAATACACTTATTTTTGGAATAATTTGTCAAAAGAAGAGTTTGTTTCTCTATTTGAATTTAAAAGAAATTTTAACATAAAAAAAGAAAATGATAATTTTGAAAAAATTATTATTCCTTTTGATGAATCTATAAAATTATATCTTGAAAAGATAGGCTTGCCTCATCTTCTTGCATCAAATGAATTCATTGTTGTAAAAAAACATGATGCTGAAAGTCTGTATAGAACCCTTGGACAGTCAAAAGAAGTTGTTGATGAAAATGTTTTAGAGGAATCTAAAAACACATTGGATTTAATTAATCAATTATCATCAGTTGTTGTCAAAGATAAGCTTGGAACATTTATCGGGGCGAGGATGGGCAGACCAGAAAAAGCAAAAGAAAGAGAGCTTACAGGATCCCCCCACGTCTTATTTCCAGTGTCAGAGGAAGGAGGAAGATTTCGTTCTATACAATCAGCAATGGAAGCAGGCAAAGTGTCAGCAGAGTTTCCTCTGTACAGATGCGACGTTTGCAAAACACAGACAATTTTTGGTGTTTGTGAAAGATGCGGTGAAAAAACCAAGAAGTTGTATCAATGTAGAATATGTGGTCTAACAGAAAAAAAATGTAGTAAAAAAACAAAAGATTCCCAGCATGTTGTTTATTCATACAAGCACCAAGAAATAGATATTAAGCACTATTTTAAATCTGTTCTTGAAAAGTCTGGACTTAAGAGTTATCCTGACCTAATAAAGGGGGTGAGGGGGACTTCAAATAAAGAAAGGGTGCCTGAGCACCTTTTGAAAGGCATTTTAAGGGCAAAACACAAAATTCATGTCAATAAAGATGGGACAACGAGGTATGATATGATAGAGATGCCAATAACGCATTTCAAGCCAAAAGAAATTGGGACGCCTGTATCTGTTCTAAAAAATCTTGGATACAAAAAAGATATAAAAGGCAAAGAATTGGAAAGTGATGATCAGATAATTGAAATATTCTCGCAGGACTTGATTTTGCCTGATTCTCCTGATTCTCCTGATGAGTATGCCAGTTCTGTGTTAATAAGAGTTTGTCAGTTTATAGATGAACTTTTAGTAAGACTTTATGGAGGCAAGGAGTATTATAATGTAAAAACAAGAGAGGATTTAATTGGGAATATTGTTGTTGGTCTTGCTCCCCACACAAGCGCAGGGATGGTTGGGAGGATAATAGGATTTTCTAAAACACAAGGAATGTATGCGCATCCAATGTTTCATGCTGCAATGAGAAGAAACTGTGATGGTGATGAAGCGTGTGTTGTGATGCTTCTTGATGCAGCGCTTAATTTTTCTAGAAAATATCTTCCTGATAAAAGAGGTTCGCGGACAATGGATGCTCCGCTTGTTTTGACATCGATTCTTGTGCCATCAGAGGTTGACGATGAAGTACATGGGATGGATATAACATGGAAGTACCCTTTAGAGCTTTATGAAGCGTCACAAAGCCATAAAAATCCTTGGGAAGTAAAGGTTAAACAAATTGGTAATGTTATTGGTTCTGTAGCACAGTATGAAGGAATGGGATATACACATGATACTTCAGATATTAACAGCGGAGTTAGATGCTCTGCATACAAAACTTTGCCTTCTATGCAGGAAAAACTTCAAGGGCAAATGCTTCTTGCTGAAAGGATTGAAGCAGTAGATGAAACAGACGTTGCAAGACTAGTTATTGAAAAGCATTTTATGAAGGATATTAAAGGAAATCTTAGAAAATATTCACTGCAAGTGTTTAGGTGCGTCAAATGCAATGAAAAGTTTAGAAGGCCGCCATTAGTTGGGGTTTGCACAAAATGTAGGGGTAGGATAATATTTACAATATCAGAAGGTTCAGTTGTGAAGTATCTTGAGCCAGCGATTTCTCTTGCAAAAAAATATGATGTTTCTCCTTATCTAAAGCAAAGTCTAGAACTTGTTAAAAGACGTGTTGAAGAAGTTTTTGGTAAAGACCCTGAAATACAAACAGGACTTGGAAGTTGGTTTGAATAATTATATCTTGCTGGCAACGTTATGTCTTGCTCCACACGCCTGGCAGGCCATGATTGTGACGTTCGATTCTTTAGAAATCTTAGTGTCTGGCTTGTTGCATGTTTTACAGATTACAAAGTTATCTACATATTCTTGGATTTTATCATTGAGTCTTTGAGAAGGAATTTTACTGTTGAAAATTACCGCACTCTTTTTTATTTCGCCCATTGTTGCAAGCTCTCTGTTTACAAACTTTAAGAGATGATCTTGGTTTCTTCTAAGAGTTTGTGCTATTTGCATGAAATTTGAAACAATAGTTCTGTTTCCCTGTATGTGTCCTGTAACTTTTGGAACTACAAATCTTTCTCCTTTACCTACATTTTCTGGGAGTTCTTTTCTTGCTTTTTGCAGCAATTTTTTGTAATCATCCATTTTTTTTTGAAATTTTGGTTTATATTTAAAGCTTTGCAATACAATCAATCTTATGATCTTATCAAAAAATATTTAAACTAAGATTAGCACAAAGCAAAGTATGGTGCTTGAGTCGCTAGAAGACCCTGTAAGTGCAGAAAAGCATCCAAAACACATGTTTTGGTTTGGGTTGATTTACACTTCAATTGCAATAATTATTAGTCTTTGGGTTTTTAGAGAAGAATCATCTCTTGTCATGATTTTTTTGACAGTCATTGCTATGAGTCCTTTAATGTATAAAACAATTAAGTATGAAGAACAAAAAGATATGATAGACTACAGTGAAAGGTTGCTATTAAAAGAACATTCAAGAGCACTTTCTTTTTTTATGTATTTTTTCTTTGGCGCAACAATTTCATATGCTCTTTGGTACGCTTTACTTCCAATCCAAACGACACAGGCTTTGTTCTCTTCGCAAATATCAACAATTCTTAACATTAATGGGGGGGCGACTGGATTTTCAGTTCAGGCTTTTGAGATTTTTTCAAAAATATTTTTTAATAATATTCGTGTTTTGGTGTTTTGTCTTATATTCTCTTTTTTGTATGGTGTGGGAGCAGTATTTATCTTAACTTGGAACGCGTCTGTAATAGGTGCTGCTATTGGTAACTTTATACGGTCAAACATCGCAGCAGTTTCATCTGTTGTTGGTGCTGGCTCTATATTTGGGTACTTTAAGGTGATTTCATTAGGAATTATAAGATATGCGATACATGGCATACCTGAAATACTCGCGTACTTTGTCGCCGGCCTTGCTGGTGGAATTATTAGTGTTGCTGCAATAAAACACGACTTTAGAACAAAAAATTTTGAAAAGATAGTGCTTGATTCTTCAGACTTAATCATAATATCAGTTGTGCTTGTCTTTTTTGCAGCACTTTTAGAAGTCTTTGTAACCCCCATATTTTTTTAAAAATTAAAATTTTTAAAGTATCTTTAATATTCCTGGTCTTATCTCGAATATTTCCCCTTCTTCAATAAGGTTTTTGATAATTTCGTCAAAGTTTTTGACATTGGATTTGTTATCTACTAATTCATAACTCACTCCAAATCCTTCATCAAGTTCTTTAATCGTTTTTAAGATTATTTCAAATGAGTTCTCAGATGGTTTTTTAAGGGGTTCTTCATTTGTTTTCACAACTATTTTTTCAGAAACAGGTTCTTCTTTAATATCATCTTTTTTCAATCCAATTTCTTTAATTCTAACTTGCGCCCATTTTTTTTCTTTTAGAGGTTTTATTATTTCAGGAATAATATATATTTCCTCTCCATATTTTCTTGGTTTGCCGATTAATATAACTAAATCGCCGATTTTGTAGGGTGTAATGATTTTATTGTCTTCAAAACTTCTAATTGAAATGTTGCCTGTGGAATCATCAATGATTAATGAGTCAAACCCCAAATTTTCTTCTCTTGAAATGACTACACCAATAATGTTTACTCTTGAAACCTTTCCTTTTGATGTTTTTACATAGTTGGGGGCCCAGCCTTCTTCTATCACATATTCCCCTTTTAAGATGTCAGAAATTCTTATTTTTACTGCAACACTTCTTTTTTGAGAGGTAGGAGGTGTGGTTTTTTCCATCTTGTCTAAAGCTTTTGTATTGTTCCTCTTTTTGGCTCAAAGATATCTCCTGCTCTTTTGAGTTTTTCAATAACTTCTTCGACTTTCTCTCTTTCGATTTCTTTTGCTTCTGCAGATCTTATTATTTCATCAATTGGGATGGATTTGCCAATAGAGGATTCCAAATCATTTATTATTTCTTTTACAACAGAAATCGCGCTTCTATCAGATGCTGTTATGCTTGAACTTATTCTGTCAATATCAATTTTTCCAGTTTCAGGGTCAAGGCCTATTTGTGAAAGGGAGTAATGTACAAGCTCAATAGATCTTTTTGAATCTTCTTTTGTGACTTTGTTGGATAGTCTGACTCTTGCACTAGCCTCAGCAAGCCTGACAAGCGCTTCAAGTTGTCTTGCAGTTATTGGTATTGCCCGTATCGCTGATTCTTCATCTGAGCCAGAGGTTCTCATTTTAACATAATATTCTTGAATTTCACTGATTGCTTCATCTGTGAGTTTAGGATGGCACATTTGTCGTGCGTAAGCAACATATTTTTTTATGGTGTCTGTTGGGATATCTTCTTTTCCTTTTAAAAGATTGACGTCTTTGTGCAGACTTAATATGAACTTTGCCATGTTTGAGTCTTTTTCTTTTCCTGGGATGTCTTTGATAGGAAATATCAGGTCAAATCTGTTGAGAAGTGTTGGTGGCATGTCAATTTGCTTTGCTATGAGTTCGTATGGGTCAAATCTTCCAAACTTTGGGTTGGCAGCTGCAAGGACTGTTGTTTCTGCGTGAAGCGTTGCTTGGATATTTGCTTTTGATATAGATATTGTTTGCTGTTCAAGTGCTTCGTGCATCGCAGATGAGTCTTCTCTGTCCATCTTGTCCATTTCGTCAATCATGCACATTCCTTTGTTTGCAAGGACTAGTGCGCCTGCTTCTAGTGCCCAACCACCTAAAAAGTCATCTCTGACAACTGTTGCAGTAAGTCCAGCGCCTGATGCGGATTTTCCTACAACATATCTCGATTTTGGCGCGACAATATCCATTCTCTTAAGTAGCTGACTCTTACCTGCTCCCGGGTCGCCTACAAGAAGAATGTGCATATCTCCTCTTGATATGATGCCGTCACTTCTAACTTTTTTTACTCCTCCCATAAGCTGCAGCAAAAGGGCAAGCTTTACCTTGTCATATCCATAAATTGAAGGTGCAATTGAATTTACAAATTTTTCATAGATTTTTTTATCTTTTGAAATGTTTTTTATTTCTTCCTCTTCTTCTTTGCTGATAAAAATTTCTGAAAAGTCTTGCTCGATTGGCGTGGTGTGATTCACATCTATCATTAAGTCAAACCTTGTGAGTTTTCCGCCATCTTTTGCTGGCAGAGGAACTTCGTTTAATACCCCTGTTATTTTAATTTTTGAGCCTGGATTTGTTTGGCGCTCTGACATTGGCGATGTTAAATCATTTTTTAAGAAAATATTCATCCTTTTTGGTTGCTCAGAACCTTCAAGATCTTCTGGCGCTTCTTCAAGCACTATTTTTTGGGCGTCTACAAGTTCTTTCGATAAAAGTTTGAATTTTCCTTTTCTTCCGCATCCGCAGCTTGTTGGTTCTTTGAATTTTTGTTCAAGCTGAAGAACAGAAAGAACGTTTCCGCATGATGGGCATTCAAATTTTGCGCTTGTTACTTGTGGTCGCACGTCGCTTTTTTGTCTTATAAGCCCTTTTATCTGGAGAAACTTGCCAAGATGCTTGCTTCTGACATTTCTAATTTCAGTGTGTTGGCTGTCAGGCAGACCTGAGAATCTTATAACAAAATTTTCGGTGTCTCCGTCAGTCTCAAAGCGTTCTACTGCTATTTCTGCAGCTTTTATGACATCTTCTGGGTTGTCAAGTAGTTCTTCTGCAAGCTCTGGAGAAAATTTTGATAATTCATTGAATTCTATGTTTAAGAATTTGTGCCCTTTTGATATTTGTTCTAAGAGTTCTGCTTTGTAGATTGAATCCAAAAACTCAAAAAAATTATTTATTTGCTCGCTTGCATCCATGTGCTTGCACCCCACCTTGCAAGTCTTTCAAAGAGAAAGGCTTACTGGACTTTTTTTAGATTTTCAATTAATCTGTCTAATGCTGTGTGCACTTCTTCTTCTGATTTTGTACCTGTGCATACAATCTTGCCATTTGAAAATAGAAGGAACGTTGCTTTTCCAGCACCTTTAGTTCCGCCTAGTTTATAGACAAGTCCTGGAAACTGTTCAGGCTCATACTCTATGTTGTCAAGCTTCATGGCAAGGCTGTTTAGGTTTAGATCTATGCCAATTGAGCCTGATGCAACAATGTTTTGAATGTTTATTTCAGGTTTTATTGTGATTTTTATGCCTATTTTTTCTAGGCTTTTAATTATTTTTTGAATTGCTTTGTCAACGTCGTCCAGGTTTCTAGCACCAGTGCACACAATTTTTCCTGAGCTAAAAATCAGGGCTGAGGTTTTTGGATCTTTTATTCTAAGGACTAGTCCCGGGAATTGTTCTGGGTTGTATTCTGTGTTTGACAGTGTTGCTGCCATTTTTTCCAAAGGAACGTCATGTTCTAGACTTGATGAAACAACAATGTTTACAACTTCTATTTCTTTTTTCATTTGAGTTTGCACCCCCTTTATAAAGGATTTTTAAACTAGAATTTTTGCTCTATTTATAAAGGCTATGGTTTTTAGCGTCTATTTTTTCATGATTATTTTGCAGTGATTATGCCTCCTTGATTTCCTGTGGAAAAATCATATTTTCTTGTTTTAGACGAGAGGATTCTTTAATATTACAATAGAAGTATTGATTTACACCCCTTGATTTCCTGTGGAAAAATAAAAGGTTTTAAGCAAAACTTATTTAAATACAACAAAAACAAAATTTTGTTTTTGAGTTTTGAAACAATGAAAGACTTTTTTTTGTCTTTCAGGCTTAGAAAAAAATAATTTTTTTCTTAAAAAACATAAGTTTTTTAAATAAGTTAACAATTGTTAACAAACTTATGCAAAAGACACATCAGCCTCAAGAAATAGAAGTTTGGTATATCTTGCCTGCAATTAGAAAAGAGATAGCAAAAGAACTCAAAAACAAAAATTATTCGCATACAGACATATCAAAAACTTTAGGATTGACAAAAGCGGCAATTTCTCAATATCTAAATAAAAAAAGAGGTAAAGAAGTTGTTTTTCCTGAGGAAATAAAAAAGAGAATAAAACAAGCAGCAAAAATTGTTGGCAAAGAGCCAAATAAATCAATTAGTGAAATTCAAAAAATAATTCAGGAAATAAGAAACACAGGCCTTTTGTGCAAATATCACAAAGATTACTGCATAGTGGATGATGCTTGTGTTGTTTGTATCGAATAAAAAAATGGATAAAAAAATATATCTTGATAATGGAGCAACCACAAAGGTTGATGACCAAGTAGTTAAAGATATGCTGCCCTATTTTACAAGAAATTATGGCAATCCATCGTCACTTCATGCTTTTGGTATTGAGGCTGATGAAGCCTTGAATAAAGCCAGAAAAAAAATAGCAGACGCCATTAATGCAAATAGTTTCAAAGAGATAATTTTTACTGGCAGCGCTACAGAAGCAGACAGTATTGCTTTAATGGGTGTGGCTTTTGCAAACAAAGGAAAAAAAGACCATATCATAACTACTAAAATTGAACACAAAGCCATACTTGAAACCTGCAAGCAGCTTGAAAATCATAAGTTTAAAATAACCTATTTGGATGTTGATAGTCAAGGTTTTGTCGATTTGAAGCAGCTTGAAAAGAGCATTACTAAAAAAACGATTCTTGTGAGTGTGATGCATTCAAATCACGAAGTTGGAACCATACAGGATTTGGAAAAAATAGGAAGGATTTGCAAGCAAAAAGGAGTTTTGTTTCATACAGACGCTGCTCAAAGCTTTACAAAAACAAGTTTGGATGTTCAAAAATACAAATTAGAATTGGTTTCGTTAAATGCTCATAAAATGCACGGACCAAAAGGCATTGGAGTGCTATATGTTAAAGAAGGGACAAAGATTAATCCAATTACAGCAGGTGGAGGTCAAGAGTTTGGAATTAGGGCAGGGACGCAAAACCTCCCTTACATTGTTGGCTTTGCAAAAGCAGCAGAGATTGGTATGGGGGGTATGGCAAAAAATGTGAAGAAAATGATTATTCTTCGAGATTATATTATTCAAAAATTATTAAAGATTCCTAATACAAAGCTAAATGGACCAACCGGCAATAAGAGACTTTGTAATAATGTAAATATTTCATTTGATTTTGTTGAGGGAGAGGCCATGCTTATGCATCTTAATTTAATTGGGATTTTTGTATCTACAGGCTCAGCTTGCTCTTCAAAAAGCCTAAAGCCAAGTCATATTTTGACTGCTATGGGAATGTCAGCAGAAAAGGCGCATGGCTCGCTTAGAATTACACTTTCAAAATACACAACAAAAAACGAAGTGGATTTCGCAGTAAAAAAAGTAAGAAGAGTTGTCCAAAACTTAAGGAAACTTTCACCTTTGTCAATAAATGAGTGATTATAATATGGCTATAGAATACACAAAACAAGTTATAAAGCATTTTTCTAATCCAAGAAATGTTGGGGAAATAAAAAATCCTGACGGAAAATCTATGGAGGGAAACCCGGCGTGCGGTGACATGGTTAGCTTGACAATTAAGGTTGATGGCAAGACAAAAAAAATAAGTGATATTAAGTTTAAATCTTACGGATGTGCGTCAAACATTGCAACAGCATCAGTCCTAACAGAGTTTGCAAAAGGCAAAAAGATTGATGACGCCAAAGAGATAACATGGAAACAAGTTATGGATAAACTCGGCGGTCTTCCCAAAATTAAAATTCACTGCTCAGTTCTTGCTGTTGATACGTTAAAGTCTGCAATCACTGACTATGAGAGAAAAAACGGCCTTCTAAAAGAAGATCCAGATGTTTTAAGTGAGAAAAACATTAAGTTGAGGCTAAAAAGCGTTGTGAATCCTGCGACAGGCGCAGATTTGATAAGTTCAAACATGGTGAGTTCATATTTTCAAAAAGATGGCAAGATAGTAGTGAATCTTAAAATCTGCAAAGATCATGAATACGCAGAAAACATTGAAGAAGAAATAGAAGAGCATGTATCAACACTAAACGGTTTTAAATCAGCTAAAGTTAAGTATAGTTGTAAATAAT
>JAAOYE010000102.1 GCA_018221175.1 Candidatus Woesearchaeota archaeon | reverse complement strand
TTGCCAATAATTGCGCTGCCAATCTTATAATTGATATAGTAAACAAATGAAGCATTCAAAGGATTCACTATCAAGCTTCCAAGATATGTGGCTACAATATTAAAATTCCAAAACCAAGCAATCACAAGTGCCGCGAGCATTCCAAACCCGAAAGTTGGGATAATAGATAAAAATATTCCAATAGCAGCCCCCATCGCAATCTGTCTTGGAGTCTTGTTTGACTTTGCAATTATCACAAAGATCTCTTTGAATTTGTGCTTTTTAAAAAGCCTTTTTAGCTTTCTGTACCCTTTTACTGCTCTTGTCATATCAGTCAGCTCATTTGCACTTCCTTATTAACGTTTCTATCCAGAAATTTGTTTTATAAAATCATGGATGTGCTTGAATGCAACTTCTCTTTTTTTGTCAACAATAACAACGTGATACATGTCTTTTACCCATACAATCTGCTTTAATGAAGAATTTATTTTCTTGTAAATATAATCAAGGCTGCCCTCGCCAACACCCCAATCGGTTGTAGACTGCATAATTAAAATCGGGGCAGTCACCTTTCTTAAAATCTTTTTGGTTTCTTTCATTATTTTTGCAGCAAAAACAGCGCTTTTGATAGGAATATGGGTGTATGTGACTCTCTTATCTATTATGTCCTGGTCAAGGTTGTATGAATGATACCACTTTTTTTGAAATATCTTAAAGGCATCAAGAATTGGAAAAATAAACTTATAAAATTTTTCACGCTTAATAAAAATAGGTGTGCCAATGGAAATAACCCCATCAACCGGATACTTTGACGCATACCACAAAGCAAGATTTCCTCCCATTGAGTCCCCGCAGATAAATAATTTGTCAACATGCTTTCTTAACTCTTTAACGCCCTTAACAACGCTTTGTTTCCAGTCTTTGTCATTTTTTGTCAAGAGATGCGCAGGACTAGTTCCATGCCCATCTAACAATATTGCTTTGTTTGTAATATTCTTTTTAGCAAGATACTTTCCAAGGTCAATGTAATCATAGCAGCTGCTGGTAAAACCATGAATGAAAAGAACGCCAATCCTTCCTTTTTTATGAAAAAAAGGGTGTGCACCCTTTAATATCTCTACATTGCTGTAATCTTTTTTTGTGATAAAATAAAACTTGATGCCTCTATAAAAATACATGAACCCAAGAAATGCCAGGATATACTCAATCATCACTTGAAAAATTTAGTTTTTATTAATATAATTTACCCAAAGACTTTTATACTAACCATAAATCATCCAACTTAATATGAAAGTCGAAAACAGACACAAAATCAAAGTTGAGTACACAGGAACGCTTGAAGACGGACAGGTCTTTGACACATCAAAAGGAAAAGAACCGCTGGAATTCATTGTCGGTGAAAAAATGGTCATAAAAGGGTTTGAAGACGCTGTTATGGGCATGGAAAAAGGCAAGTCAAAAAAGATATCTATTGAGCCAGAAGAAGCATATGGGATGATAAATCCTCAACTAGTTCAGGAAGTTCCAAAAGAGCAGTTTGGAGAAGACAAAGATAAGATAAAGGCAGGGATGACAGTAGGAATAAAAGCTCCAACAGGACAAGTGATGCCTGTAAAAGTTGCAGAGGTAACAAAGGACAAGGTAAAGCTTGACATGAACCATCCTCTTGCTGGAAAAAAGCTTAACTTTGAAATAAAAGTCGTGGATGTAAAAAAACTCGCAAAAAAAGAGCAAGAAGAGCTAAAAAAAGCAAAAGAAGTCCACGCGTGCGAAGTGGGATGCGGCGACAAGTGCAGTACTTGCTGACCCTAAATCCAAAACACTTTTAAATAACCTGTTTAAATTCTTTTATAACTAATAAAATTTTGGAGGGGTCGTTAATAATGATAGAATTTGTTTTTATAACAGCAATCCTTGCCTTGCTTTTTGCATGGTACCACACTAATCATATTCTAAAGCAAAAATCAGGAAATGATAAAATGAATGAGATTGCAGACGCCATTAAAGAAGGAGCAATGGCATATCTTGCAAGACAGTACAAAGTAGTGGCAGTAATTGCCGCCGTAATATTTGCGGCGTTATACTATTTATTAAATTGGCAAACAGCAGTAAGCTTTATAGTAGGCGCGTTTTTATCAGCGCTTGCAGGCTTTATTGGCATGTCAATATCTGTAAGGACAAATGTGAGAACAGCACAAGCTGCAAGAAAGGGAATAAAACATGCTCTAGACATAGCTTTTAGAGGAGGAACTGTTGTAGGTTTTTCAGTTGTTGGAATGTCGCTTCTTGGCGTCGTGTTTTTTTACTGGCTTTATGGTGATGTAAACTTGCTTATCGGCTTTGGGTTTGGAGCATCCTTAATCTCGCTTTTTGCCAGGGTTGGAGGAGGAATCTTTACAAAAGCAGCTGATGTAGGAGCTGACCTTGTAGGAAAAATTGAGGCAGGAATACCTGAAGATGACCCAAGAAATCCAGCAGTAATTGCTGACAATGTCGGAGACAATGTTGGAGACTGCGCAGGGATGGGAGCAGATTTATTTGAAACATACGCAGTCACAATGATTGCAGCAATGCTTCTTGGATCGTTTTTAAACAGCAGCACATTTGTACTGTTCCCGCTCGCACTTGGAGCACTAGCAATTGTGTCTTCGATTCTTAGCACCTTTTTTGTTAAGCTTGGAAAATCCAAAAACATTATGGGCGCGCTTTACAAAGGTTTGTTTGCGTCAACATTGATATCAGTAGCCTTATTTTATTTTGCAGTGCAATACTTTAGCCTGTCTATAAACATGTTTTACATAACAATAGTGGGTTTAGTAATTACTGTAATATTAACAATAATCACAGACTACTTCACATCAAAAGATTATGGGCCAGT
>JAAOYE010000101.1 GCA_018221175.1 Candidatus Woesearchaeota archaeon | reverse complement strand
TTTTACTATTTCAAAGGTTATGTCATCAGAAATTAGCTGCCCCTTATTCATGATTTTTTGTGCCATCTTGCCAAGCTCTGTACCTTTTTGAATATTTTCTCTAAATATGTCTCCAGTAGAAATATGTGGTATTTCTAATTCTTTTGCAATCATCTGCGCTTGCGTTCCTTTACCGCTTCCCTGCGGGCCTAATATAATAATCTTCATCCTAGATAACTCTGCAAGTCTTCATTTATGTCTGATTCTTTATCCCATGAATCTTTTAATAGTGTCAAATATTTTCTTATCTTTTCTTTTAAGTCTTCCCATTTGCTGTAGAATTCTTTTATAAAGTCTGCTTCTTGTTTTTCTTCGTATGAGAGTGATAATATGTTTGCCTGCCTTGAGTACTTCATCAGTTCCTTGAATATTTTGAAGACCTCTTCTTTTTTGCTGTCTGTTAAGACTTTCATCTCATAAATATTTGATATTGACGCTTCGCCTTCAAATAGGCTTCCGATAATCTCTGTGAAATGCTCAATTTTATGAGATATCTTTTTTCTTATCTCTCTTAAAACAAATTTTTCATTTTCAATACTGCTAATTTGGAAATCTAAATCTAATTTTTTAAAAGATGGAAGAGAATATTTTTTCTCAAATCCAGAATATTTCTTTTTTATTTTGCCTTCAGACATTTTATTTCCCATGTATAAAATGGAGCCCCTGACGAGAATTGCACTCGTGACCTGCAGATTACATAGCGAAAACAAAGTTTTCGGGATGTCCCGAAAATCCATGATTTTCGATACAAGTCTGCCGCAATTTGCAGCGCGCTGCAAACCAGTGAATCTATGATTTTAACGCGTAGCTACTATGCTACAGGGGCGTTAACCATTTTTTTTAGAAATATGGGCTATTTAAAAACTTTTACTTTTTTATACGAGAAAGAGCGCTTTCATCTTTTGCATATCCTCGCTTCAAGTGGAATACTTTTTGGTTGTCATCATATGTTGCCATGTGCATAAAATCTTTTACAGCGTCCTGCAATTTTCTCATACGGTTGCGCAAGTCATCCCTGTAGCCAAACATGGTATCCTTATACCAGCGTTTTCTAAAAAACCAGTCAAAATAACGCAGTATCTTATGTTCTCTGATTTCATCCCAAAAAATCTTAAGATATGCCCTAACAACTATCTCAACTTCACCTGACTGCACCTTTGCCCTTCTTCCATCAACAACAGCCTCAACATTTGTGAGGTTAAGATTTCTAAAATTCAAGTCCACATAATATCTGTATCTTGTTGTGGCTCTTGAGTGAAGCTCTGGGTTAAAAACAAGCCTCCACCACATCCTTCTTTCCATATGTCCTTGAGGAAAGTGCCATTCTTCATAATATGTTTCTGGAAACATGTCTGATTCTCCAGGGTCAAGGTCGTCAGCAGCTCTAAATCCCTCCTCCATCATATATTGATACAAAAACCTATAGAAATTTTTCATATGAAATATTTTTTCAGATTTAAGCCTAAATCTATAAAATTCAATGCCTTTATCAGAAATATACTTAGGTCGTAGTGGTATCTGCATAAATATATTTTGCCTACTTTTGTTTATATAATTTATGGTTAGTTTTTTATATAACACACTAATCCACTCCCTACTATGATTGTAGGCGTTGTTGGAAAGCCATCAAGTGGGAAGTCAACATTTTTTAAGGCAGCAACGCTTGCTGATGTTGAGATTGCAAACTATCCTTTTACAACTATAAAGCCAAATCATGCTGTGGGCTTTGTGAGGGTTGATTGTGCTTGTAAGGATTTTTCTAAAAAGTGCAATCCAAGAACAGGTTTTTGCAAAGACAGTGTACGCTTTGTTCCTGTTGACATGATTGATGTTGCAGGATTAGTGCCGGGAGCACACAAGGGTCATGGTATGGGAAATCAGTTTTTGGATGACTTAAGACAAGCAGATGTTTTGGTTCACATCATTGATGTATCTGGAAGTGTTAATGAGAAAGGCGAGCCTGTAGAATCGCTTTCTTATGACCCTGCAAATGATATTAAGTTTTTGGAAGATGAACTGGATTTTTGGTTTTTGGGAATATTTCAAAAGGTTTGGGACAAGTTTTCCCGTCAAGTCCAGCAGGAGCATGGAAATGTTGTAAAGTCAATTGCAAAACAGTTTAGTGGTTTGAAGGTTACTGATGATATTGTTAAGGACGCACTCAAAAATAATAATCTAAATGACAAGCCAATAGTCAATTGGACAGAGGATGATTTGAAGAATGTTGTTAAGCATTTTAGAAAGGCTACAAAGCCAATAATAATTGCTGCAAACAAAAGTGATGTTAAAGGTTCACATGATAATTTTGAGCGTTTGAAAAAAGAGTTTAGCGACCACATGATAATTCCTACGAGTGCTGAGTCAGAGCTTGCCCTAAAGGAGGCTGCAAAGCACAAAATGATTGATTATGTTCCTGGAAACAATGATTTTACAATAAAGGATGGGTCAAAGCTTAATGAGAAGCAAACAAAGGGCCTTGAGTTTATCAAAACAAACATCCTGAATAAGTTTGGCTCAACAGGCGTGCAGGATGTCCTGGATAAAGCCGTGTTTGAATTGCTAAAGTTTATATCAGTATTCCCAGTCGCAACTGCAAAGCTTGAAGACAAAGACGGAAACATCTTGCCTGACTGCTTTTTACTGCCAAAAACAACAACAGCACTAGACCTGGCGTTTGCAGTCCACACAGATATTGGCAACAACTTTGTAAAGGCAATAAACATCAAAAAGAACCTGCCCGTAGGAAAAGACCAACCACTAGAGGATAGGGATGTAATAGAAATCTTATCAACTAAATA
>JAAOYE010000100.1 GCA_018221175.1 Candidatus Woesearchaeota archaeon | reverse complement strand
GAATGTTCGACTGCATCCATCATTAAAAAAGCATTTGCAAGATACGCGTCAGAATTTGTTTTTTCCCACTCCAAAAAAGTTCTGCTGTCCTCAAGTGTTTTGATTGCCTCTTTTACTTCCATGAAGAAACTTTTATGGGTATTATATAAAAAGTTTTTGAGTAGATTTTTAAATAGTCTGAATTTCCTCATTTTTATGAAGGATAAACTAAAAGCATTGCTACAAAAGCAACACTACAAAATCGCTGGAGACCACTCTGGCGTCAAAATTTGCACATGGACAAAGAAGTCTATAAAGGACCAGGATGTTTGCTATAAGCAGACGTTTTATGGCATCAAAAGCCACTTATGCTGCCAGTGTTCTGTAAGCGTTGGGTACTGCCAAAACATGTGTGTTTTTTGCTGGCGTGAAATGGATCACACTTATGGTACTGAGATGAAGACTTTTGACATGCCACAAGACATATACGACGGCTTGATTAAAGGACAGAGGCTGCTTTTATCTGGCCTTGGCGGTTACGCCGGCTCTAACAAAGATAAATTAAAAGAGGCACATGAGCCAATGCATTTTGCAATTAGTTTAACTGGTGATGCTTTGATATACCCAAAATTAAATGAATTTGTCAAATTGTTGCATTCAAAAGGTAAGAGCACTTTTATTGTTACAAATGGAATGCTGCCAGACAAGGTAAAGACTCTTGAGATGCCAACACAACTATATATCTCTGTTGATGCTCCAAACGCTGAGCTTTTCAATAAAATTGACAGGCCGCTTTTCGAGGATGGGTGGGACAGGCTTCAAAAGACTTTGAAGATTGTAAAAGGTTTGAATAACAAAACTCGAACAACTCTTCGATTCACACTGATTAAAGGCATGAACATGGAAGATGTTGAGGGCTGGGCAAAACAAATAGAAATATCACAGCCGCTTTTTGTTGAAGCAAAAGCCTACATGTTTGTTGGAAGTTCCAGACAAAGGCTTTCTATAGAGAACATGCCAAGGCACAAAGAAGTTAAAGAGTTCGCACAACAAATAGCTAAAGAAACTGGATACAAATTCATTGATGAAAAAGAAAACTCTCGCGTAGTTCTGCTTGCCAAAGAAGACTTTGAAGGAAGGATTATGGAGTTTTAATAGAAATATATATATCACTTATTGGCAAAATTATATTATGTCTATACGATATTATGGTGTTCAAACTGAAAGTGGATCTTGGTATTTAATTGAAGATCACACTCACATCTTTAAACATTCTACTTGGTTTATAAATTCTAATGGAAATAAATTAAATATTAATTTTCTTTTAAATAAGAACATGGCTCATTCTCAGGGTCATAATTGGAGAAAAGCTTTAATGGAGTTACCTAATCATCCCCAACAGGTAGGATTGTACGTTGGGCATAATAAGGGATTAACACCTGTTGATCAAATAAAATCAATAAAAGATTTTGTTGGTCATATGATTATTAACTCTGAAGAAAACGGTTCAGATGTTATGATTTTAAGAAAAGGTAAATTTGCTAATACTAACTTTATTAAAACCTTTATTGAGTTTAAATAAACAATAAGAAGAAAAAAATTATTTTTTATGAGCATATACCGATCTTGGTAAATAGTCTCCCATCACTAATTTTAATTCAAGAGGTCTTGCGTAAGGATGCATTTCTTCTTCTGTTAGTTCTTTAACAACAAAGTTATCCTGAAGGAATTTAGCTGGAGCTTTATAAATTTCTGTTAAAGCTCTTTCTTGGTCTGGATCAATAATTGTATCTCCTAATTTCGCATTTCCGAATAACCTTACAATATTACTACCATAAGTATCTTGAACAACACCTAAATCAAGATTAATACCCCTAAGGTCTGCGCCCTCTAATACTACATCGTTAGCATAGGAAATTTTTTCTAAAAAATGCGCATTTATTAATTTAGCATTTTTTAAGTTTGTTCTACTTAGATTTGTCCAATCAAAAGTAACATATCTTAATGAAGCATCTTCTAGATTAGCGCCCCTTAAATTAGTATCCCATAACCTTGTATTATCTAAATTTACTCCTTGTAAATCCATTCCACTTAAATCTGCTTTTGAAAAATTATATAAGAGTCCTAGTCCATTTCTACCATATCTTTTTTCTGCTTTTGCACCAAATTCATCTTTTATAGCATTAAAATATGTAATATTATCAATATTGTTAGCTCTACGATGTTCTGCGTTTGAATCTTCTCCTTTTAGAACTTTTAATAGTTCTTCAGTTTGTTTTTTCAATTTTTGTTGTTCGATAAATTCTTTGCTAGGCATTTTTTTAACCCCCTTTGAGCTTTTACAGTTGTGTATGAAGTGATGGTTTATAAACTTTTCGTTTTTGTAGTTACTTAGAAGTGACAAATTAAGAATTTGTTCTCCAGTTGTATCCCCATATCTTGTTTTTTGCAAAGAAAGGATCTGGCTTTTTTTCTTTGTTAGAAATGTAAACCAACCCCCAAATCATTACTTCTTTTTCTGCTTGTGTTAACTGCCTTGACGCTTTGTCTTTTGAAGTTTGGATAAAGATGTTATGGTTTAATTTCTCATAGAAATCAACTGTTTCTTGTGTTGGTATAGCAACAAGGCTTTGCTCTAGTGGAATATAATTACCTTTATTAATCAACGGATCTCTTTCTTGGGTCGCGTAATAATCCGCAACAGCCAACATTGCTGCTACGTCGTGTGCGTCAAAAGTAATTATTTTTCTGTTCTTATTAACTGTTTCGTGAGGGTACCTTATATCATGTCTTTTATGCTCACACTCATGAGTAGAATTAATATTGTAAGCTATGCCCCATTTATTATCATTATTCTTTACAGGCACACTAACAAGTTTTGATTTGTATCTTAGAGTGTTTTTATCTCTTGAAGGAACTTTTACTAAGACTTCAGCACCATCTATGTTCACACCTGAAACGTTATCATAAGGTTTTATTTCAATAACACTTTTAAAATTGCTATCTTCAAAATATTTAGAAATCCTAAAAGGCAATTCTGAGTCTTGGTGTTTTAAACAAGCGTAATCATAAAGCTTGACACCTTCCATGTTCTCAATCAAAGGAAATTTTCTTGGGATTTGGTCAGGTCCTTCTGGAGGAACAACCAAGTATCCTGTGTATGGAACAGGTTCTAATTGTTTAAATGCTTGTTTTCTAAGCTTTACAGGTGTTAATTTTTTTGTTATAATATCTTCTAAACTTGGAGTTTCTATTTCTACTACTAATCCATGTTTTTTGTATTTTCTTTTACTTTCAAATCCTAATGGTATTAAATCAGCATAAAGAATTAACGCATCATGTTCATTTAAGATTATTACATTATTAACTAAATCCTCAGAGGTTTCTCTAATATTATTGTAGTCTTTTATGCTTCCAACACTTGTCTTTTCAAAAAAACTCTTTCTTTCCCTGATCATTTTAAAAGGGTGAAAGCATTTAGAATATATAAATTATATAGAATAAAGTCTTCCATCAGGTCCGGGGTTTAACACAAAAGTTTTTTTTATTTTGCCGCTTTTATAGTGGTTTTCATGCAAGTGTCCGCAAGCAGCTAAAACAGGTTGATGTTTTTT
>JAAOYE010000099.1 GCA_018221175.1 Candidatus Woesearchaeota archaeon | reverse complement strand
GTAAACATTCGGGAAAGCCAGTTTAAACCATTAAAATATCAACAAAGAAAAGAACGGAAATCTTTCTGCAATGGGTACATAAAAATATCTTTTTTGGGGAGGTTAGCATTCTTAAACCTGTCTTTTTTCCCACGACCTTTAGTTGTTCCAATGTTTTTCCAGTTAGCAGCTTTATAACAGGTTCCCTGAAAACGTTGTTTCTCAACAAAAGTTTCAAGAAGAACAGGTCTGTAGTTATGCTGAGTTTGCCAATCATCTGCAATACGTCTGGAAATCATACCAAGAATTTTTGAAGCTAGGTTTTTTGAATAAACCCAGGGTAAGATCAAAAACCTGGCATTATTTATTACCAGATGAAGGTTTTCTTTTCTCTTTTCTTCTGACCAGTCAATGAACCAGTCCCGAGGTGCAACCCTCCATGCTGAAGCTCCAAAACCAAGAAGAGCAAGCAGGTTATCTCCTGAATATACAAAATACTTTATCTGTGCTCCCGGAAGAGGAGAATAACCAAGATAATGATATCGATCAATGTATTCATTCCAAAGGGACTTATCACTTTTTGTTTCTACAATTTCTATGTGTAACTCTGGAAGCTTTCCAACTGGCAATAAGATATCATTTCCTCGTGCTGTAAGTTCTGTATGTACTATTGGCTTTGCCTTTCTACCTGCTCCTTTATTTTGAATAGGGGGCAGGGACAGAAGGTTTTTTGCCTCCATTTTTAAAAGCACCTGATTCATACTGCTAACTTTTATTTTTCCATCTGGTTTATACCACTGTAACTGTTCACAGGCTATTCGGGAAATATCATTACGATTACGTGTTGTGTCTTCATCTACTATTCTATTGATACTTTCTATTTCAGATTCGTAAAACTCCCGTCCACAAAAAACATACTTTTTAGCTTTGGCTTCCTTAAGATTCCAGGGGAGGAATTCTGTCACATCACGAGGAGGGTTCCCTCCAGCAAGTGCACAGGCTCTAAAATAATCACTTAACCATTCAAGTTGATTGATTTCCCATATTTCAAGTGTTTCAAAAATACTGAACATCGTGGCAGTAAACCTTGCACTCCATATTGCTCCTGAACCATAATAATTCTTCCTTCCCACAACAGGATTTCTCAAAGTTCTCTCAGATCCGTTATTGTCCATAGGTATTTCTGAATGTTCTACAAATACACATAGCCCTTCCCAGTGGTTAGAAAGACTCTTTAGAACACTCATTTGGCTATGATGAAGACGCTTCTTTTTACGTTCCTCGCATAAAGTTTCTTTTATTTCTACTATTAATTTACGAAGTCGTTTATCTTCTCGCTGAAACATAGATGAAGCAGGAGCATATTGAATACGTATATTATTTTGGTGAAAAAGAGTTCCAATTCTATCCTCCCATTCATCTGCCCATTTTTTTACCTTTTCGTATTTAAGCCCAGCATCACGAAAATCTCTGCGAGCATGAGCCCAGCAGAAAGCCAGGGTTATCCCTTCGTGCTTTTTTGCGTATGATTTGTAAGCTGAATAACGATCAACAAGGAGGATTCCATTTGTAATTGTTCCAAAATGATCTTCAATAACCTGTGCAGATCGTGTCGGATCAATTACATGTACTACACTCTCGTCACTGATGAATACCCATAGATACCACCTGAAAGTAGATTTGTTTTTTGTCGTTTCAAAAACACTCCACCGTGTCTCATCTGCCTGCCACCATGCAGCTTTTTGACTGCGTTCTTCCAGAGCTGCATACACTGGCTCAAACAGGGGTGCTAATCGTTTTAATCCATCTCCAGCACTTCCGGTAGGAATGGATAATCCATGAAGACTTAAGTTTTTCAGGATTCTTGCTACTGGTATTTGAAACCGGTATTTTCTAATTAGAATATGAATCCATATGGAGGCGCCATAACGACTGTTAGGCATAAGTTTTGCAGGTCCTTTTGCTGTAACAATCCCTTTATTCCCCGGGCACTTGCAAATTGGTATGTATTTCTTTCGTTTTATTGTTCTTCTGTATCCGCTTACTTCATGTGTTTCTAAAACTTCAGAATCATCTGTATCAGACATCTCATTAAAAGGTAATCCACAGGTAGCGCAGTATTTTTCACTATCTCCAAGATCATAAATTTCTACTTTCTCTTCCAGGTGACTCTGATCCCTTCTTTTTGGTGATGGTTGGCCTGGTTGTTGCCCCCGTTTCCGTTTTGTTGTTTTTTCATCAAGATCATTTACTTCTGCTTTCTTTTTTGATTGCTCTGTTTTTTTCTCATATAATTGTCTTACAAGATATTTAATTCTCCCTTTTTTATCCTGCAAGTCTTTTTTTAATGCATCTTCTCTTTTTATTGCATTTTTGTGTTGGCTCTTCCAATATCCTATATCTTGTTTGAGAATATTGTTTTCCATACGGAGTTTTTCATTCTCATTTTTAATTACTATAACTTGTTGTTCTGTTAGTAATACTTCCATAAATTTGAGTATAGCAGATATTTTTAAATTTGTCCAGCTTTATGGCTTTCCCGAATGTTTACCGAAAAAAATATCTATTTCCTGCACATAGAAAGACTTGATACCATTGCCACTGTTAATGTAAACGGCAGAGTAACGGGCAGCTGTAACAATTTTTTTAAAGAATATAATTTCCCTGTAACCAATCTCCGGCACGGCAAAAACATTATAACAATAAAGATACACTCCCCGGAAAAAGAAGCAGTGAAGCTGGCATCAGAATTAGAATACCCTGTACCCTATATGACATATCCCGTACAAAGCCCCAATCGGAATCTGATTCGAAAACCGCAATGTCACAGCGGCTGGGACTGGGGCCCCTCGATAATGACAGGCGGTGTATACGGTGAAATTGAGATACATTGCATTGAAAAGGCTAAAATCAGCAATATTAATACTAAACAGATACGGACAAATAACGAT
>JAAOYE010000098.1 GCA_018221175.1 Candidatus Woesearchaeota archaeon | reverse complement strand
TCTTTCAATATTTTAATGAGTTCTGTATTGAGATATAAGGTTTCACGGCCTATTTTTTGTGATTTTAATACACCGATCTTTTCTAATTTTTTTAAATATCTCGAAGCAGCTTTTCGCTCAACACCAAGATTGTTTACTACAAATTCAATTTTAGAATAGGGATGTTCAAAAAGTAATTCTACAAGTTCTTTACGGTAGATCTTTTCTGCTTTTGCTCGTACAATAATTATTGTTTTTGCCAGTAGTGATTTAATAGAATTGATTTTTGCAATAGTGCTTTTAGCAGTCACTTCAATTGCTTTTAGCATGAATAATATCCATTTTTCCCATTCGTCTTCCTTGTTTACCTGATTAAGTAACTTATAGTATTCGGACTTATTCTCATTTATATACGAACTGAGATACAGTATTGGAATATCTAGTAAACCGTTGATAATTAAATATAGAATGTTTAAAATTCTACCGGTTCTTCCATTTCCATCATAAAACGGATGAATACTTTCAAATTGATAATGTAAGATGGCCAAATTAATAAGTGGTGCTAGATCACTTTTTGTGGCATTAAAATGTTGTAGGAAGTTCGAAAGCAAATCAAGAATTTCATCCTTTTCTTGAGGAGGGGTATAAATAATTTCGCCTGTTCTATCATTTTTTAACACAGTCCCACTCACACTCCTAACGCCTGCATTATTCTCAATAATGGTTTTTTGCAACTCAATAATATCTTTTTGTCTTAAAAATCCTTGCTTACTAAGAATATCAGCACCTAAAAAAATCGCTCTTCTGTAATTAATAACTTCTTTGATTTGAGAAGATAGAACCCCTTCAGTTGTGAGTGCTTTATATAACTCATCCTGTGTAGTAATGATGTTTTCAATTTCAGAACTGTCTTTTGCTTCCTGCAATACAACAGCATTAATCAACATAGCTTGATTGGGAATTGTTTTTGCAATTCCTTTTAACTCTCCCAATGCACTCGATGACCTATTAGCTTGTCTTAATATACTAAGAGTTTCTATGGCCGCTCTTTGGGGAGGTAGCTTTTTAAGTTTTTTAACAGGGGTCATTTTGTCTCACGTTATTCATATATGCACCAAATATATAAAAAAAGCACCATATAAGACAAGTATGGTGTCCGGAATTCAATTAACATAGAAACCTGTAATAATCCTATTTTCCAAGGCAATCAAGCCAATTCAATTGAGATTGCCTTATTAAATTTTAGTTAAAGAACTCTCCTTGCCTGTCTGAATCTTTTTGCCCAATAGGCATTTTCTAAACTACTTTCAGTTACGCCTTTACTTGTGGACGCGTGAATAAAAGTAACTTGTTTACCCTGAACTTTGGTAACCAATCCAACATGCGTCACTTTTCTTTTCTTTTTCGAAGTTGCAAAAAAGACCAGGTCTCCTTTCTTTATCTCATTTTTGCCAACACGGTTGCCTATCTTTTTTTGCTCGGCAGATGTACGGGGGATATTATACTCTATGGCACTAAAGGAATTCAATAAAAGACCAGAGCAGTCCATGCCTTTGCTTGTGGTGCCACCCCATTTATAAGGAGTGCCTGTATAGGACCTGGCTTTAGCTATAACTACTTCTGTCTTTTCACGCTTGGACATCTTATTGCCACAACTGTTCATTGAAAGCAGTAAAACGATAGTGAAAGCCAATAGTATGTAATTCTTTGTCGAGATCATCTGGGTGCAAAATAAACAAAACATTAGTGGTAATAAAACGCCTTGAAGGTTAACTTTGATATAGCAATGGCAAAGAAAAAGAAACGCGACAGACTAAAGGAAATTCAGACACAATTTACCGGCGAAATTTTATTTGACGATACTTCACGATTGATATATGCTACCGATGCGTCTTCTTACAGGCAAGTTCCGTT
>JAAOYE010000014.1 GCA_018221175.1 Candidatus Woesearchaeota archaeon | reverse complement strand
TTTATTGTGTTTAGTGTTGTGCCGTCAAAAGAGTCTTGAAACCCTATTGATATTGTTTCTTCCCAGCTTATGTTTTTCCAAGTCACGACTTTGCCTGCATCATAAACTGGGCTTGTATAGTTTCCTGTCAGATAATATGTTGTATTAGAATTATTCAAAAGGGTTATTGACGTTCCGTTGAGTTGTGTTTGGTTGAATGTGCCGTTAAAATCGCTGGCGTTGTGAAAAACACTAACGCCAACCCATGCAGAAAAGTGATTGACGTCAAAAACAATTTTGCCATTGGACAAAACAAAGCCCTCACCGCTTGAAACCCAGCTGTTGCTAGGGCATTTGTTTATAGCAAAATTAAAGTTCTTGCAATACATTATCTCATCCACATCAGAAAAAGCTTCGAGTTCAATTGTAGCATTATCTATTGCAAGGTCGTTGATTGCAAAAACTTCAGTACTAAAACTGTACTCGTCTGCTCCTTTGTAAAAACTCCGGTTTAACCTGCCAGAAAAAACATCTTTGATATCAGATATATTGTAGTCGCCAGAAATAAACACTTGTGTCTTGGAATTTTGCCTTTCAATAAAAAGCTCTGTTTTGTTCCCAATTTTTTTAAGATTTCTAAATATTAATTTTTTAAACTTTTTCTCAAGCTTTGCTTCTTCAATTAGCGAATCAAACAATACTACACTTGCTGTCTCATTGGAAACATTTTCCTCAACAGTTGGCGTAGTATTTGTGGTGTAATTATCATAAACAGAAAACTCTGCATCAGCACTTCCAGAGTCATTATCCAAAAAAAACAAAGCAGATGCAAGATAGTTTCCAATAAATGGCGGAACGTATGTGTATTGGTAAATCATTGTGGAATAATTTGGATGTATTATAGAAATGCTAAAATTAGGCGTGTCAGGCGTTAAAGTAAAAATAACATCTTCACCTAAACTATACTCAACTTTATCTGTAGAAATGTTAAAAACATTTAAAGAACCATTAAGCGCAAAGACGAATGGAAGAAGAATTATAACTGATAAAGATAGACCTATGTACCTCTTTTTTTTACTAATATCCACCCTGAATTACACCACAATACTACAACAGTACTAATTACTTATGTTTCTTTTTAAATATCCGGCCAAGTTGATTTATATATTTTTTGCTTTTCAAACTTGTTTTTTTTTTATTTCGGCAATAAGTCCTTTGATCATTTTTGCAAGCTTTGTCACTGCCGCTTTCATCTGATTAATCTCTTTGTCGTGCTGTTTTAGCTTATTGATAAAATACCTTGGGTTTTCTTCTTCGACAAATACCAGCAGTTTTTTCAGAGCCGCCTTGATTTGCTTTATCTCCGCACCGTTTGTTCCCTTGACATCTTCTTTTTCCCTGTCTATGCGCAAAACAAGAGATTCATAGTTTTTCATTCTTTGGTCAAACTTTGCTTTCAACTCGTTTTTGTACTGCATAATATCTCTTTGAGTCTTTTTCACTTCTAAATCAAATGCCTCGTATTTGTCAAGCAAAGGCACCATCCTGACCTCAAGCTTTTTGAACTTAGAAATTATGTCTGAAAACTTTTTTTCATCCTGCGAAACAGGTATAACTATACCTCTTATTTCTTTTCTAAAGTCATCAAATTCACCTTTGGACGCGAGGCTTTCAAACTTTACTTTATAATCCTGATACTCACTAGTTGCCCTTGCATAGGCATCTTTCATGTTCTCTGCTTTCTCATTAAACCTTCTAAACTCCTCATACTTCTTGTTTATCTCCAAAAAGATTGATTCGACCTTGTCTGAGTGCTGTTCGATGTTTCCCTCAATCTTTTTTACAACAGCCTGGTCTTCCATGATTTCGGCGTTCATCTTTTTGAGCTCTTCAACACCCCTAAATGTACGAAGGGAATTTCTTATCTCTTTTAGCTCTTCAATTATGCTTGAATTAATCTCTTCGTTTGCCTCAAGCTTTGCAGTCAAAGCCTCTACTTTGGAGTCTGATTTTTTTAAATCGACCATCAAAGCCTCTGGATGAACTTCTGCTACAAGGTCTGATGCTTTTGTAGCTTTTACCTCAATCTGCTGGACATCTTTTTGTCCGTCAATAATTTGGTTTCTAAGCTCGCCAATCTCTTCATCAATCCTTGAGAATTTTTCAGAAAAAAACGTTCTAAGCTCGTTGCTTGCCTCTGCCTGCGCTTTTAGCTTTTCAACATCTGCAATCATAGCCTCACTCATCATGCCTGATCCGGATGTTACTTCTGTTGTTAACTCTTTAATTTTTTCTTCTCCTTCTTCTGAGAGGGTGCTTTCAATTTCTTCTTCTGATTCCGGTTTATCGGTGCTGGCAGCTTCACTGCTTTGCGCCTTTGGCTCTTTAGATTTAGAACTCTTTTTTTTCTTTTTGTCAAATATAGCCATCAAACACCCCTTTCAAAATGATTTATTCACTGAGATATATTTAAACCTTTCCAATAATCATTCCTTCAACTATTTCAAGTGCTTTTTCTCTTTTTGCTGGAAACGCTGCAATTGACATTTTGATATGATAGCAGTCGCCTGAGTCTGTAATAAAATACTTTCCATCTAAAAACTTTTGTTTGTCAAGCCTAATAAAAAAGCGAAGGTTGTCATCAAGTCTTGAATCTTTTTGTCTAAGCAGCAGCTTCTTTTTTTCATCACTCAGTTTTGCCATTAAATTGTCTATAAACTCTTTTGTATTTCTCTTTTTATCTATAACTATTTCAAAGATCCTTATTTTCTTTTCTTCAAAGCCTTTAGCAGTCTTCTGCCCAATTTTTATCTTCTCTTTTTCCAAATCAAAAGGAAATAATGAAATCAATTTTTCCTTGACTTTTTGTTCATCATCTTCTGGCTTTGAAAAAACGCTGGCTTTGATTTGGTGGCAAAGTTTCATTTTAGTTTTTTATATATTTTATTTAATTGATTATAATCAGATTTCTCAGCATTTGCATATCCAAAAAAATGACATTTTTTTTCGTCTTTTCCATAAGAAAAACATCTAAATTGAGGAACTCTTTTTTTATTTTGTTTTATACACCAGTTAGGTCTTTTATTTGATGACTTATAATTTTTATTTTCTTTTACAATTTTATTTTTTATTTTGAAATTATCAAGATTTTCCAATTCATAGAATATATTTCTTTTTTTAGATAAATGAGTAAACATACAGTATCCTTCAAGAATAATATGTGACCAAACCACGAGAAAAGTAACAATGTTATCCTATATATACTTTTCTTTACCAAAACCAAAAAACAATAGATTTAAATAATTTTATTCATTCTATAGTTTTATAATGGTATTTGGTAAAGGGGATAGTCCTGTCTTTTGATAGGGCATGTAAATCCCCTATTTTATTTTAAATGGTGATAAAATGAAAGTTATGATCTTTCTTGATTACAATAACTTCACTCATAATATAAGAAATATTAATTATGAAAGAAAGCAGGATAGAATTATAGATAATCATAAAGTGCACAAATTTGTTTTGGATTATCTTTCTAAAAATGAACAGTACATAAAATCAATATTAACGCATGTAAGGACTTATCTTTACACAGGAGAATATACTAGTGCTTTATTTAAAAGAATAAAAGATGCGATAAAAACACCTGAAAAACATGATAAAAAAGAATTTGAAGAACTGCTTAAAAAAACTGAAAAAAGACATGAAGGACAAAAAAAACTATTTGAAAAAGCAAAAACTTCTTACTTTTTTGAAATAAGAAAAAAACCATTGCAATTCACAAAAGACAAAGGGATTTTTCAAAAAGGTGTGGATGTTCAATTAGCAGTAGATCTAGTCACCAACGCTTATTTAAATACTTATGATATAGCTGTTTTATTCTCTGGAGATATTGATTTGTTAGAATCAGTCAAAACTGTAAAGAATCTGGGAAAGCATGTTATTATATTTTCTCATTATAAAAACATAGCACAAGAAATGATTAGAGAAGGTGATATGTATATTAATCTTCAATATTTGAAAGATGATATGTTAGATAAATTTAGTCATCAATTTGAAAAGAAAAAAAAGTAATCTTTACCAAAACCAAAACAATATATATTACTAAGAAATCAAAGAATGTATGAAGCACACTGCAAAAGTCACAATTGTTCTTTTATCCATTTTTTTAATATCGCAGGCATTTGGCCTTTTTGCGCTAAATCTTGATTTAGAAGTCGTAAAAGACGAAGTCACAGGAAAAGTTATCAGCGCAAATTACTCAGACACCGCGATTGGAGAAAGACCTGATGTTGACAGTAAAACAGCATTTTTTTACATAATATTTGCAGTGGTATTTGGAACGTCCCTGCTGCTTTTATTAATACATTTTAAACAGGTAAAAATATGGAAAGCATGGTTTTTTTTGGCCGTGTTTTTGACAATGGCAGTAACAATAGAGGTCTTTATATCTTCTTTTGCAGCATACCTTCTGGCATTTGCACTTGCAGTCTACAAGATTTACAGAACCAATTTTTATGTTCAAAACATTTCAGAAATATTGATGTACACAGGAATTGCGATTTTGTTTGTGCCAATTCTGAATGTTTTTTGGATGGCAATGCTGCTGCTTGCAATCAGTGCGTATGATGCTTATGCGGTTTGGAAGTCAAAGCATATGATAAAAATGGCAAATTTCCAGACAGAAGCAAAGCTTTTTGCAGGACTAACAATCCCATACAAACATCACAAAGACACACACAAAAGCGAGATAAAAGTGTCTATTCCAAAAGCAGCGGATTTTAAGGCAGTAGAAAAACAAGAAAGAGTCGCTATTCTTGGCGGTGGAGACATAGCGTTTCCTTTGCTGTTTTCTGGCACAGTAATGCAATCCTTAATAATAGATAATAGCATCTCAAAACCAATCGCTTTGCTGCTCACATTAATAATCACTGTGTTTGTCACATTTGCCTTATCATTCTTGTTAACATACGGCAAAAAAGACAAATTCTACCCCGCCATGCCATTTTTGTCAGCAGGATGCTTTATAGGCTATGGAATAATCTATCTGCTTTTATTTTTAATCTACTAGGTCTTTGCCATGTCCCAGACTTCGATGTCAATCATGTCATTATATTCTCTTTTGACTGGAGGATTATAGACTTTTTTCATCGCTGTTTCAAATGAGAGCATGTCATCAACACCCATATTGTCCCTGTGTTTTGGCTTTGTCTTAAAATACATTGGATTATAGACTTTTTTCATGTATCTGCCAACCAACAAAAGCTGCATTTCTCTCATTTTCTTCATGTTTTTTCTTAATCTTCGTATGCTTGTCCATTTTGACATAATTCCCGCATGTTTCATATCAACCACCAATAAGACATATGTTTTTTAAGTATAAAAACCCTGTGTTGAACCACTAATATTATATAAAAATAGGTATATTTATAAATAAATATATGCTTACAAATATATATGAATCAAAAAATATGTAAATTAGTTGTAGAAAATCGTGAAAAATTCATCCCAAACCTTTTCACTTTTAAACAGATTGATATCCTAAATAGATACTTGTTAAAAACAAAGCTTACAAACACTGAAAAAACTTATCTGTATTCAAGCATAAAAAGAAAAATAGCTGCTTTAGAAACTTTAAGACATGAATTTTATATTAATGGAATTAATAACATGCTAAAAGAAAGAGTAAAAGAAGCAAAATCAATACTGAAAAAATTGAACAAAGAAAAGGCATTTATCTCTGGCTCATTTCTATTTTCAAAAGAATATAATGATGTTGACATATACATAATCTCTAAGAAAAGAAAACAGTACCATGTTGAAAAAAATCATTTTATATTCATAACAAAAGAAGATCTTAAAAAACCAATCTTTCAAAGTGCAGCAAAATATTCTGTCTCCAATTTTTTTATTGATTTAGAAAAGCCCATTATTAAAAGACCAGGATACAACGATTTAATAATGACTTACGAAATAGCTATAAATGAAATAATCGATAATGATGACCAAAAGGCATTAAGAGACTTGATTTTTGAATACAATCTTCAAATAAATCGGCATGTCATGGATTCCTACTTATTAATGAAAGAATTTAACAGAATAAAAAGATTAAAATCAAAAGAAAAGATTAAATTTGTTAATGAGACCGCAAGAGAACTTCTAATTAACCTATATTCAAAAAAATATTTGTATAATGAACTTGGGCCTTTTTTAAAGCGCATAAAAAACGCTATTGAGGAATATCAAAAAAATGAAAATTTGGAAATTTATCATGAAATGCTTAACAAGGTAAAAGATGAGTGCAGAAGAGCTAAAACATAAAATAAGAGAATTGTTTGGAAAGCAAATAACATTCAACAAAGAATTTGACAGTTACGCAAGTACTATTAAGAATCTTGAAACAAATCTTTTAGAGTGGTGCTCTATTCTAAAAGAGGGAAAAATCAGACCTTTATTCCCTCCAAAATTAAAAGATAGTGTTGTTTTTATCAAAAAAATAGGTTCATCAAATAGGTGTGTTGTAATAAAAATAATGAACAAAGAATATAAAGAAGTTCATCTTGGAGACCATAATTATTATGATAAGTTAAGAAAAATTCTTGGCCTTAAAAAAGACAGTAAAACTTATTAGTATAAATTAAGAGTTCTTTGCTTTAGCATTGCAGAATAAGATTGTGGTTTTATATTCATAAAATCTTTTGCAGCAATAACCTGCACGCCAGTCTCTTTTTGGATGTGCCTTGCTTCTGCAAGAGGATCAGATGATATCATTTTTGTTCCAAAATGAGTGATTATTGCAAGTCTTGACTTGACCTTTTTCAATAATTTAATCGCGTCATCACTGTTCATGTTATCCTTTGTCTTAACACCTGAAGGCCCAACAATGTTTAATATTAAAATATCTGAATTTTCATGGTGGCTTGAAAGCTCTGCAAAGTAGTTTGTGTCTCCAACATAAGACAAGGTAAAGTTTGGCGTGAAAAATTTAAAGCCGACACCTCCCTGCCCTTCATGCTTTACAGGCGTTGTCTGTATTTCAATCTCATTAATCCCTATTTTTTTGTCAGGCGTAACTTTTATCACGCGCTCAACGCATCCTGTGAAAAATTTGCCGATAGTTGGCGTCTGGTCAAATGTTCCTTCAAGCACTGTTTTTTCAGCAATGAGTATTCCATGCTTGTCTATTCCTGCGTGGGTCATAGCAGAAATTACGGCGTTAACGTCGTTTGAATGCAAAATATGGTTGTGGGACACAAGAACTGCTGTGTTTTCTCTAAGGTTGATACCTGCTTTTTTTGCAGCAACAAGCGCCCCTGGCCCTGGATCAATATGAAATTGCAGTCCTCCTGCCCTAATTATTATTCCTCCGCTTGCTAGAATCTGTTTTCCATAGACCTGAGAGTCGCCTGCTGTGCCCAAAAATATTATTTCTGCGTTTGTAATTTTTATCCCCCTTTAAAAGATTGGATTGGATTTTTATATTTAAATTTTTGTTATTTCAACAGCTTTTTAAATAGTGCAGGACAAAGTCCGAGTCTTTTAAAAAGCACAGCATTTTTAAATAAAGTTGGATTTCTAATGGGCGGACAGGCTAGGTCGGGGGGTTAGCCCTCCCCTGTTGCTGCAAACGGGCTTTACGGCTGGACTGAATGCCTATTTGAGGGGTCACTAAGTTTTTGTGGTCTTATTTTTTTCCATCGAAGCCTTGTCCTAATTGGCCTGCTTTTTTTCGAACTGGGTCACGCGTCAGAATCGGAGATTCACTTGTATCCGGCGCTTTCGCGCCTGATAGGTCGGGAACGAAGCAGCCCTAAGGATTAGAGTTGGTGCTTTTAGGGTAGCAGGGTGGAGGAAAAGAGTAAGGTAGCTGCGATTGCTTTTTGGCGACGATTTTAGGATGCCTGTCTACTTTTATTATGTGACAATTGTAATAAGTATTATTTTCGCATAATAAATTTGAAAGACCCTCTTTCATATTTTATCAAAAAATTTATATAGAATTTAAATCAAGAATCATTCTAAGAGGTGATTATTATCGAACAATTCAAAGCAGCACCACTATCAAGTTCTTTTATGCTGGCGTCAATGCTGGGCTTTTTTATCTCTGTATTTTATATATACAGGTTTTCTCCAAAGTTTGGAGCAACATTTACTTTAATATTTATCTTAATGTTTTTGGCAGCGTTCATCTCGATGTCAAAAGCCCCTGTAGATGATGAAGCATACCTTGCAGATTTAGCAATACATGAGCCTACTAAGCATATTAGAAGCAGAAGAAAGTGAGAATACTAAGAACTACTGTTAATATTTAAAAAAACAAATAAAACAAATTATTTCTTTTTTCCTTTAGCACCTTTTAGTGCTTGGCATTCTTTGCAGGTTAGTGAATGAACTCCAAGCACTACTAATACTGCTGCAAAAAACCAGGTCAGTCCAAAGTATCCTAGTGCTACAAGCCCTAAGAGTACACCAGCAACAACCAGCACAATTCCTTTGCATTTATCAGCTATACACATATGATTTTCACCCCCAAAAGAGTCGTTAAGTTAAAATCTGAAATTTTCTTTATAAATATTTTTCTATAATAAGCTTTTTAAGAGTAAACTCATTTCCAAGTTTATGCCACACTACTACTCAAAAAAACAGCAAGGAAAATTCACACCGTTTCCAGTAAAAATCAAGCTAAAAAAAATTCAGTTCGAGCTTTATTCTGCTCCAGGCGTGTTTTCTAAAAAAGAGCTTGATAAAGGAACAAAACTTTTGATTGAAAACTGTGTTGTAAAAGACGGTGAATGCATCCTGGATATTGGCTGTGGATACGGTGCTATAGGAATCTCTCTAGCAAAAATAGTTGATATTAATGTTTTAATGACAGATATCAACGAAAGAGCAGTGTTTTTAGCAAAGAAAAATATCAAAGAGCACAAATTAGACAAAGTCAAAGCTAAAAAAAGCGATTTATACGATAAAATCGATGAAAAGTTTGATTCTATCTTAACCAACCCTCCTCAGACCGCTGGGAAAAAGGTTTGTTTTGAAATCATTGAAGGTGCAAAAGAACATCTCAAAAAAGGCGGCACATTTCAGCTTGTTGCAAGGCATCAAAAAGGCGGAAAAGAGCTTGAGAAAAAGATGAACAAAGTCTTTAAAAACGTGGAGCAAGTTGCTAAAGGCTCAGGTTTTAGAGTATATATAAGCAAGAATTAGATTTCTTCAACACCATTTTTAGTTACAGCTACAAGCCTAAAACCAAGGCCTGCTTTCATAACTGCAGATAGCAATGCCATATGGTCTTTTCCTGTGCCATTCACAAGGTTTATTCCAACTTCCAAGAAATATCCTTTTAATTGTTTTTTAATATCCTCAATATACTCTGCCACGTGCTTTGACGGGTCTACTATTATCCATATCACTTCTTTAGAAAAACTGTGCTTTTTTTTAATCTCTGGCGTCGATACAACAAAGATTCTGTCCCACTCTGCTTCATTAATAAGCCTGTGAAGATGCCGGTGTCGCCTGTCTGTTGTAAAGCACGCGATTAGGTCTGTCATATACTAGGAATTGAAATTTTATATAAAAACGTTTTGCAACAATTTACTCCAACGTAGTCACATATGTTTATATATAATTTCTATAAACAATTTGATTTGAGGGGCGTACGTGAAAAAAGAGGGGTAAGTTTTTATGAGATGGATTAAAGAAAAAGTAGGCCTTTCAAACGCAATAGTTGCTCACCTCAGTGCTAATATTGTGCTTTATTATTTCTTTTTGTGGTAAGATTAGCTTTTAGAATAAGTTTTTGTGTCAAAATCGCAGCAAAAAGTGCAGTGACCGTCTGCTAC
>JAAOYE010000013.1 GCA_018221175.1 Candidatus Woesearchaeota archaeon | reverse complement strand
GAGTTCCTGCGGTTCTTTTTCCAATATAATCTCATCAGATTCTTTCTCATGTTCTTCAGGCAGAGGAATATCTAACTCATCAGAGATTGGAGGCTCGACAGCAGGTGTTTCTTCCTGACTAAATATTTCTTCAGGTGTTGGAATATCCATAGGAATATCTTCTTGTGGCTGAACAGGGGTTTCTTGTACTGTATCTTCTTTTTTCTTTTTACCGAATATTTTTTTGAAGACACCTTTTTTTTTTGGTTGTTTTTTTGCTTCAGCTGCTACTTCTTCATGCAGTGATAAAGGTTCAGCATCTTCCATTTCATCTGAATCATTAGTGACAAAATCTGTAGGAAAAGGAATATCGTCAACGTCGTCTAATTTGGGCTCGTTTTCATCAGGTTTCTCATCTGTTAGTGGTTCAACTGTTTGTTCAGAGATCTTTCCAGAAGGAATATCTGGGATATCTGGGATTTCTTCTTCCTTATCGGTTTTGGCTTCTTTTTTAGTTGGTTTATCTTTTACTTTTTTAGAAACAGTATCATTAATTTTTTTACTTTCTTTTTGTTCAGTTGACATATCAATGGTTTCTAAATCTTCTCCTGATTCAGGTGGTGGTGTTTCTGTTAGGATGGGTGGTTGTTCTTTTAGTTCTAAATCAGCAGGCACGATTTCTTCCCTGTCTTGTTCTTTTTTACTGAACATTTTTTTGAAGACACCTTTCTTTTGCTTTTTTTCTGATTCTTCATCGATAAGGTCAGGAGTACCACCTAATGTTGGTTCTTTAGAAGATTCTGGAATGTCTTGCACAGCTGCTTTTTCAAGTTCTTTGCTTGTTTGAGAAAGATCTTTTGTCTCTTGTTCGAGTTCATCAATAAGATTGTTAATTTCACTTGATTCTTTATTCTGGTCGTCGCTCATATGTTCTCCCTCTTTTTTGTGTGTTATCCCGTCAATTGCACTTATCACTTCTTCTTTTGTATTTGCCTGTGCAATCTTGTTTGCCAACAATTGGTTTCCTATTGAATGCCTAATCCATGCGGAAAAGTCATTTTTTTCTTCGTTTAAATGGTGCTTGAAAGTTTCATTATCTACTGTTTTTATTGCGTCAAGGAGTTCTTTTAGGGAATTACTTTGTTGTCCATTTTTAAAATTAAAGGAGTCTTTAACTTGAAGATTTAAATAATCTAAAGTTGCCTCCTTTTTCTTCAAACATGCCACCCCCTGACATGATTCTTAAGTGTAACAAATTTACTTATAAAGTTTTGTTGTAATCTTAGAATGAAGAAAACATGTTTTTTCGACGGTTTTTACGTAAAAATTATAAAGATTAGTTTAAATTATTATTTCTATGAAAAAAGATGAGTTGATGCAGGATATATTAAACATAAATGATACAATGTCTTCTTTATTGTCGAGAACTAATGATATCTTACAGGAAAATGATAAGTCAGAACATGACCATGTCCAAAAAGAAATTTTTTGGAAAAATCAGAAAAATGACTTTGAAAAGATACTTTTAACTTTGCATGAGGACAGTAATTTCATTAAAAATAAGCTTAAACTTAATATTGTTGATACTGAAAAATTGATAAATCAATTTAGAAACAAGTCTAAATCTGACAATTTGAAAAAAGTAAATGATAGGGTGGACAGGTGGAAACTTGAAGAATATATCACGCAGGAAAGATTCAAAAAGATTCTGCAAGACGAGCTTAAATCTTGACCTTTTCTAGTTTTAAGACTTCTTTTACTGCCTTTATTGCTACTTCAAGCTGATTGTCTGTTGGCTCTTTTGTTGTGATTTTTTGAAAAAATAATCCTGGATAAATTAGTGGTTTTAGTAATACATTGTGTTCATATTTTGCAGAAAATTTCAAGAACTCATAGGATACTCCTGCAATGATAGGTAAAAGCAGTATCCTAACACCTAATTTAACAAGGAAGCTTTCGCTAACTATCAATGAAAAAACAAGTATTGATACTACAAGCACTATTAATATGAATGATGTTCCGCACCGGGTGTGTAGGGTGCTAAATTTCTTCACATTCTTAACATTAAGCGAAAGCCCTTTTTCATACGCATGTATTGTTTTATGTTCGGCGCCATGGTATTGGAAAAGAGTTTTTACATCCTGCATTTTTGATATTGCTAATATGTACAGCAAGAAAACAAGAATTCTGATGACACCATCTATTAAGTTGAACATGAACCCATCGCTTGTGGTGATAAATCCGGATAGATACAGAGGTAATAAAATAAATAATAAAACTGCCATTCCAAAAGCAATGAAAATTGTCCAAAATATACCCCATGCTGAGAGTTTTTCCTCTTCTTCATCCATTGATTCATTTGCACTGTATGTCAAGGTTTTTATTCCAAGCACCAGCATCTCAATTAGTTGTGCTATGCCTCTTAGAAACGGTTTTTGAAATATCTTCTTTGTACTAAATATTGATTTTAGCTTTTCTTTTTTAACTGTGATTCTCATGTTTGGCTTTCTGACTGCAACACTGTAGTATTTTGGCGACTTTATCATCACACCTTCAATTACTGCCTGGCCGCCAATAACCAGTTTATCAACCTTCTTTTTTGCCATAACATACTTTACAAATAGGTTTATTAAAAATGTTTTGGAAAAAAAAATGAAAACCATGCACAAACAATTGAGAATACAAATGAGAAAATAAAACGGACGATTAGTAGTGGCATGCTGAATATGTCGTTACCTTCATACTTACACACCCACTCTATCAAACGAATCTTCTATTCGAGTCCTATGTCTCTTTTTGAGGCGAGCTTCGAGCTTAGATGCATTCAGCTCTTATCCCTTAACGCGTAGCTGCCCAGCATGCCCTGTCGGACAACTGGTAGACCAGTGGCGTCGAGCCATCGTTCCTCTCGTACTAGATGGTCCTTCCTCTCAGACAATTCACATTTCCAGTAGATATTAAACAAACTGCCTCACAGCGTTCTGAACCCAGCTCACGATTCCTTTTAATGGGTGAACACCCCCACCCTTGGATGCCTACAAACTACAAAAATTGTAACACAATTTTCGAGTATTCTGCACATCCAGGATAGGAAGAGCCGACATCGATGTAGCAAGCCGCGCCGTCGATATACTCACGAGCGTTCGTAAACCTCTTGTTCTACGAACAAACGGTTTGAGCTCTTGGGCGCGACAACTCTGTTATCCCCGGAGTAACTTTTCGGTCATCTCTAGCCCCCACCAAGGAGGACATAGAGGTTCGCTAGTCCAGACTTTCGTCTTTGGAATTCGTTCTGTTGGAAGTCCAATCAGGCAGGCTTTTGCACTTGCACTCTACACCAGATACTCAGCATTGACTGCTGGCACATTTTACCAACAGCTAATGTTTCTGACCTGGTTGAGCCTACCATTGGGCACCGCTGATAAAAGGCAGATATGAATCAATCATTATCTGTATCCTTTCAGCGGTGTGCCACCCCAGCCAAACTGTCCACCTGCTGATGTCTTGGGATTGCTCCCAGTAAGTGACGCAAACTGCGAAGAGTGGTGTTTCATTGGCGTCTACACAAAATCTAGCGACTTTGCTTTAACAACTCCCACTTACGCTGCACAACGAAAATCACATCACAACAACAAGCTACAGTAAAGTTTCACGGGGTCTTCACTTCCCACTGGAAATCACCGGCCTTTGCACCGGTAAAGAGTGTTCGGAGGGTTCTAAGTAGGGACAGCGGATATCTCGTTACGCCATTCATGCGGGCCGTCATTCAAACGGCAAGGCATTTCGTTACCTTAAGAGAGTTATAGTTACCCCCGCCGTTTACCTGATCTTAGCTCGGTTGAACCCGAGTTTAAATTACAAGCACTGGGCAGACGTCACCAACTGTACGCACCGTTTCCGGCTAGCAGTTGGTTAAGTTTTTGTTAAACAGTCGGACATCCTTGATCTTTGAACCCTGCTATCGCATTTATACAAATACAAATGCAGGGACCCCTTATACCTAAGCCACGGGGCCAATTTGCCGAATTCCCTTACTTAGATTAATCCTTCACACTTTAGGTTTCTCACCTAGGGGCACCTGTGCTGGTTCTGGGTATGATTATACTAAATCTTTTCTGATTCTCTTTTCATGGAATCCAGGCATCAGCTAAATACTTCATACGAAGTACTCATCTTGAGTTTAATCAAGTTCTCATCGTTACAATTCTCCCTTGATTTGTCTCAATTGACACACCAGACATGATGTGTTAACTTAGCCCAAAATGTCAAAAATCAGACTTGCGTCGCCGCACATATCAGTATAGTACAGGAATATTAACCTGTTTCCCTTTCCTCATAACTCCCAGTTAGGGAGCCAGTTAGGATCAACTAACCCTTGGCTGAACTGCATTGCCAAGGAACCCTTGCCCTTTCAGTGGTACTGATTCTCACAGTACTATGATCCTACTACCGCCAGGATTTTCATTACCACTCGGTTCACATCTCCTTTCAAAGATGCTTTTGCCCAAGCAGTACGCCTACCTAATACAAGCTTTTGGCTTGTCTACAGTATCGGTAATTGATTTAGCCCCGTCCATTTTCAAGGCCTGTAACCTCGACAAGTAAGCTGTTACGCACTTATTATAGGGTGGCTGCTTCTAAGCCAACCTCCTTGCTGTCTGTGGCTACAGACACTTTTCACCCTTTCACACTTAATCAATATTTTGGGACCTTAACTGTAGTCTGGGTTGTTCCCCTTTTGCGACTCACCCTTACGACGAGCCGCCGTCTCCAGAAATCTACAATGCATTAGCATTCGGAGTTGGACAAGAAACCGAGGAATTTCTTCCCCTAAATCCCAAATCCGTATCTCTACCACTAATGCTATCTCCTTCTAGGCTTGACTACGGCCAATTTTGGTAGGAACCAGCTATCACCGGTCTCGATTGGCTTTTCACCCCTAGCCCAAGGTTATAAGAACACTTGCTCGTAGCACCTCTGCAGGCCTCCACGAGATATTACTCCCGCTTCACCTTACCCTGGGTTAGATCGACCGGCTTCGGGTCGTATTCACGTGACTTAAGGCGCTTTAACACCTTGTCCCTCGCATGCTGCGGACAATTGGTTTCCCTGTGGATTCCTGGTTTAAACAGTTATCCTTGCCACATAAATACACTCCCTGGCACGTTATTCGAAACGCACGGCACAACCCCTAAGGGCCGTACCCCACTATCACTATTAGGTTTCAGGGTCTTTTTACTCCCTGTCACGGGTTCTTTTCAACATTCCCTCACGGTACATGTACGCTATCGGTCTCAAAACGTATTTAAGGTTGGAAGTTGATGCCTCCCAATTTCCTGCCCAATATCCAATGAACAGTACTCAAGGACTTCTCCTATCATCCATATTAGTTCCTCTACGGGACTATCACCCTCTAAAGTGCTGCATTCCAGCAGACTTCAAGTATTAATACTAGGAATAAAAGAGAGCCTTATAACACCACATTTCCATCATGTTTCCATAACGGATTCGGTTTGCCTTGTGCGCATTTCGGTCGCTCCTACTAAGCGCATCCCATTTGGTTTCTTTTCCTGCAGGTACTAAGACGTTTCAATTCCCTGCGTTACTTTCCACTGACGTGGATTTAAGCGAAGTCGCATTCGGATATCTTTGGTTCAAGGGCTACTTGCACCTCGCCAAAGCATTACGTAGCTTGTCACGTCCTTCTTCAGCGTTTGAGCCGAGTCATCCACCTAATAGCATAAAATAATTTCCTCAATAGTATGAATTCTCAATTGTCTATGCATGGTTTCATTAAACATGAGTATAATTAATCGTGTTTTTCAACCTAAGACCAAAACATTATCGTTATGATCTATTTTATAATTAATGAATATGATTATTGCCAAATCCAATAATAAATGGACCCGGCGGATATCGAAAACCTTGACGATTTTCGGAACCCACAGCCCCATACACTGTATGGACCCGGCGGGATTTGAACCCGCGGCCTCCGCCTACCTTGAAGATTTTTCTTATGCAAGGGCGGCACTCTCCCACTGAGCTACGGGCCCGTGAATCTATGAATAAAAAAAGGAAATTAGGCTGTTTTCTTCATAATAAATTAATGAAGATAAAAAAAGGAGGTGATCCATCCGCAGGTTCCCCTACGGATACCTTGTGACGACTTAACCCACCTCACTTAACTTAGATTCGGACCAACTAAACTGCTGATACTCACCAAAGCTATGCTCGGGTGGTTTGACGGGCGGTGTGTACAAGGAGCAGGGACATATTCACCAGAAGATGATGACTTCTGATTACTAGGGATTCCATCGTCATGAGGGCGAGTTACAGCCCTCAATCTGGACTAAGATATGGTTTCGAGGATTAGCTTCCCCTTTCGAGGTGGCAGCCCATTGTCCATACCATTGTTGCGCGCGTGTAGCCCAGGAGATTCGGGGCATACAGACCTACCGTAGCCTGCACCTTCCTCCTTGTTTCCAAGGCAGTCCTTACATTGTGCCCGATCCCAAAGGTCGCTGGCAATTGTAAGCACAGGTCTCGCTCGTTGCCTGACTTAACAGGACACCTTACGGCACGAGCTGACGGCGGCCATGCACCACCTCTCGGCTCGTCAGATAAGCTCTTCAAACTGATCTTCAACCTGCCGTCGCCCCTGGTGAGATTCTCTGCGTTGAGTTAGATTAAACCGCACGCCGCACCCCTTGTGGTGCTCCCCCGCCAATTCCTTTAAGTCTACTGCCACCAATTCCGATGCTCTCTGAGCAGTTCGTGGGATTTCACGCAGTGAATATTCCACTTAACCTCTTTTGCTCGAGCTTTTCGTAAAAAGTCGTTTCAGTCTTGCGACCGTACTTCCCAGGCGGTGGGTTTAACGCCTTCGCTCCGACACTGCACAAACTCGGAGTTTGTGCAACACCTAACCCACAGCGTTTACTGCTAGGACTACTCGGGTAATTAGTCGAGTTTGTCAGTTCCAATATTTATCTCGCTTAGTAGTAATGTTCATAAACGAACAAACGAGAATAATTTTCGACAGGAACTGCTCGATATCTAATCCGGTTCGCTCCCCTAGCCTTCGTCCCTCACTGTCAGATCCGTTCTGGTAAGGCGCCTTCGCCACAGGTAGTCCTCCAGGGATTATCCCATTTTACCGGTTCCCCTAGAATACTCCTTACCCCTCCCGGTCTCAAGTTTTGCAGTGTCTTCTGCGCGCCGAACAGTTGAGCTGTCCGATTTCACAAAAGATTTACAAAACCAGCTACGGACGCTTTAGGCCAAATAACAATGGTTCCCACTCGTGGCGCTGGTGTTACCGCGGCTGCTGGCACCAGTCTTTCCCACCACTTATTCTCGAAGGTATTTACCCTTCGCAAAAGCCCATGCTATGCATGAGCACTTAGGATTCCCTTATCACACTTTCGTGCATTGTAAAGGTTTCGCGCCTGCTGCACCCCGTAGGGCTAGGACCAGTTTCTCAGTGTCCTTCTCCGGGCTACCCCTCTCAGGGCCCGTACGGATCTTCGCCTTGGTGGGCCATTACCCCGCCAACAAGCTAATCCGCCGCCGACTCATCCTTTGGTGTAATCTTTGAAGAATGGCACATTCCAGTGCTCATTCACTATCAGGGTTTAGCCTCACTTTCCCGAGGTTATCCCTGGCCTAAGGGCAGATTATCGACGTGTTACTGAGCCTTATGCCGGTGACTTACGTCCCCTTGACTTGCATGGCTTAGTCGAATCCTAATAGCAGCAACCTCCCGCAGGATCAACGGGATTTTTACTATCCTTCAGTTATTTGTACAGTCGCTTAATTAAAAGAATTTTTGAGTTCACAAGTAATGCTTGTGTCAACCTAATTTCCTAATTCGTACTTGATAAATATATCAAGCACACATGATTAATACACCAAAACTACTGGCTGGAGATGATGTTTTATGGTCAAAAAATTCGACCTTTATTTTGGAAAAAGGATTTCTTTAAATACTTATCGTTTTTTTAGACGATGAGCATAGCTAAATTATATGTGTTCTTTCTTTATGTAATTTGTCATTTTTTGGTGAACAATAACCTATATAAAGAAGATTTAGACTACTTGAGGTCATGGATTGGTTTTATAGACATAAGGATGTCGATAAGTATATGACGCCCGAGATAAAGACTGTTGAAAAGCATGAATCAGTCTATTCAGCTATTAAGGAAATGACTCATTATAATATTAGCTGTTTAATAGTTTCTTTTAAGGAAAAGCCAGTTGGCATAGTCACTGAAAGAGATATTATGAGAAGAGTCGCGCTTGAAGGAAAAGATATGCGAAAATGCAAAGTTGATAGTGTCATGTCAAGCCCTTTAATCACTAAACCCACAAAGACCAAGATAGATGATATTATTAATCTTATGAACAGGTATAGTATTAGGAGGGTTGTAATTATGGATGATGATGAGTTAAAAGGAATAATCACTCAGACAGACATTGTTAGGATGTCAAATAAATACATTGAAATTATTGACATTGTCAAGCTTTATTTTTTCATGCTTCTTGGGATTGGATTTATCGCGGGAGTTTATTTGCTTTTAAGAATGGTGATTTAAGTTGAGAAAGGCACTTAATGTTGTAAAACCACAGCAAACTGTCATTGTAAGTTGTGTTGGCACTAAAAGAATTATGGGTAAAGAAGAAAAAATTGATAATATGATAGTGCTTGATTGGCATATGCCTGGAAGTTTTGACCCTGCACTTTATATTATTTCCATAGGCAAGACAAGGTTTTCTTTGGACTTGGTTCGCGAAACAGGTGTTTTTGCAGTAAATTTCATGGCGAGAGAATTTGAAGAACAGGTAATGTTTTGCGGCTCTAACACAGGCCTTAAATTTGACAAGTATAAGGAAACAGGACTTACACCAATAGATTGTGAGAAGATTGACTGCAAATATGTAAAAGAAGCAGAAGCTGTTTTAGAGTGCGAAGTCATAGATGAATTTGAGACAGGAGACCACGTCTGTTTTGTAGGCAAAATCCTTAAGTTTCACACGTTTGGGAACAAGCCAAGACTGCTTCATCTTGGCGGCAGAGACTTTACAACGACAAGATGAATTTTGAAGACTTTCAAAAACAAGTTGAGAAAGAAACAAACGGTGTTGTCATCAAAAAAGGAACATTTGACAAATACTACTTTCCATTAATTCTAAGTTATATTGATGATAGAAAAAAGAAAAAGATAAAGACGTATATTATTGGAATACAAGGCTGTCAGGGTGTTGGGAAAACTGTTCTTGCCACTTTGATTAAGATTTATCTTAAAAATGAAGGGGTTAGGGTTGAAGGGTTTTCTATAGATGATTACTACAAATCCGATGAGGAAAGGCTGAAGATTTCAAAAAAGTATGAAGGCAATCCGTTCTACCAGATTTCAAGAGGAATGCCTGGAACACACAGACATGATGAAATGTTTGATGCACTAAAAAAGGCAAAAGAAGGCAAAAACTTTTTTATACCGCAATTTGACAAAAGCATTCATAATGGCAGAGGCGAGATTACCAAAGAAAAAATTCGCGTAGATTCCCTCCTCGACTTCTTAATTGTTGAAGGTTGGTGTGTAAATGTTCCATATGTAAAAGACAGTGAATTTATTGATGTCATGCAAAAGAACTCTTACGTTAAAGAAATCTTTGATTCGTTAGACCCTGAAAAAAAGCATTTTAAAGACATGCAAAAATACACAAAAAGCTATCAAGATATCTGGGGGCTCTTTGACAACAAGACAGTGATGCTTGCAAAAAACATAGAATGGGTTGAGCAGTGGCGAGCAGAGCAAGAAGAGAGGATGATAAAAGCAAAAGGTTCTGGCATGACACGAGAGCAAATCCATGAATTTGTAAAGCCATACCTACCTTATACTTGGTTGCTGTATGATAAAGCCGCACAAGAAAAAGAAGGTGTTTACACACTAATGCTTGTTGGGTGGAATCATCTTCCAATGAATCTAAAATCGTCTAATTAATCGAAGTTTTTATAAATAACTCGTTAATTCTAAGCTGTGCTGAGGCACCTTAAAGGTTTACGTTGAAGCGAATTAGGCCTCGGGAGGATAAAAATGGAAATTAAACTAAGTATTGGAGACCCAAAAACAAAAAAGTGCTATAATAAAGCAGTTTCTGAACAAAACGCAAAATTTTTCGTGGGTAAAAAAATTGGTGACACGTTCAAAGGTGAATCTATAGATTTCACAGGATATGAGTTCGAAATAACTGGGGGCTCAGATAATTGTGGCTTTCCTATGAGAAGAGATGTGCCTGGTGGCATGAGAAGAAGAATTCTGATTACTAAAAGCTCAGGATTAAAGAGCAAAAGAAAAGGACATAGAAAAAGAAAAACTGTGGCAGGAAACACAATTCATGACATGACAGCACAAGTCAACCTTAAAATTTTAAAGCATGGCAAAAAATCTTTAGAAGAAGCAGAGCCAAGCGAAGCGCCTGCAGAAGAAAAAGCTCCTGCAATAGAAGCTCCAAAACCTGAAGAAAAGCCTGAGGCTAAAGAAGAAAAACAAGCTGAGGAGAAAAAAAGTTTAAATGGCGTCTAAAAACATTCAGCCAGAAGTAAACATCGGTCTAGTTGGCCATGTTGACCACGGTAAAACCACTCTAACAGAAAAGCTTTCTGGAAAGTGGACAGACACACACTCAGAAGAGCTAAAACGCGGAATTACTATTAGGTTGGGTTATGCTGACACCACTTTCTTCTATTGCAAAAAATGCAAGAAATACTCTCCAAAAGACAAATGTGAGTGCGGCGGAAAAGCAGAGAAAAAAAGAACAGTTTCATTTGTTGACGCTCCTGGACACGAAAGCCTGATGGCAACAATGCTTAGTGGCGCAACTATCATGGATGGCGCATTACTTCTTATCGCTGCAAACGAAGAATGCCCTCAACCGCAGACAAAAGAACATGTCATGGCACTCGAAATCCTAGGCCTGAAAAACATTGTTGTTGTTCAAAACAAAATAGATCTTGTGTCTGAAGACGCTGCTTTAAAAAATTATAATCAGATTACAAAGTTCTTGAAAGGGACATCGTATGAAAATGCGCCAATTGTCCCGATTTCTGCACAGTATGGTGTTAATGTAGATAAATTGATTGAAGCTATAGAAAAAACAATTCCAACACCTAAAAGAGATGATAAAGCCAAACCTATTCTTTTGATTGCTAGAAGCTTTGATGTCAACAAACCTGGGTCTAAGATAAAGGATCTGCAAGGCGGAGTTCTTGGCGGCGCATTAAAATCTGGAAAACTAAAAGTTGGCGACGAAATCGAGATTAAACCAGGAAGGAATGTTCAAGAAGCGCACAAAACTGTTTCAAAACCAATCATAACAAAAATAGTCGGTCTCATTACTGGAGGCAAAATGGTTGATTCTGTTGGTCCAGGCGGCACCATCGGTGTGATGACAACACTTGACCATTCAGTTGTTAAATCTGACAGACTTACAGGAAACATTGCAGGTTATGTTGGCAAACTTCCGCCAATCTGGCATGACTTAAAGCTTGAAACAAACTTGCTGGAAAGAGTAGTTGGCGCAAAAGAAGATGTGGTTGTTGACCCAATTAAGATGTCAGAACCATTAATGCTTAATGTGAACTCCGAGGCCACAGTTGGTATTGTCACAAACCTTGGAAAAGATGAGATAACAACCAAATTAAAGCTCCCAATATGCGCAGAGCCTGGTGCCAGAGTCACTATCTCGCGGCGTGTAGGCCAAAGGTTTAGATTGATTGGTTATGGGATGATTAAAGGATAGTTATGTTTTTAATGGGGGTACCATCCCCTTAATGTATTCAATAACTCTATCTTTTTCAAAACCTTTACTGCCTTTTGCCACATACATTGCTGTATTGGCATTATCAAGATTATTATCTAGTGAATTATTATCTCCTACTTGAACTATGTGATATCCACCAGTAATAGAAAGCCCTGTATCCATAAATATTTCACATGATATTTTATTAAATATGGTTTCCATAATTTCTTGATTTGCTCCAACAATAGCTACAACATATTCATCTCCACCATAAGAACCAATCAGATCTCCACCCCTACTTTTTTTATTCAGTATCTGACCTATTTGCCCAAGTTTTTCATCAGCTTGTATGTGTCCTATTCTTTTATTTTCATCTCCGAAATCATCTATATCAAAAAATAATAGTCCATAAGATAAATTTTCATCTTTAGCTCTTGTGTCAATGCCTTCTAAATGCCTTCTTGTAGCGTTCTTATTAAAAACACCTCTTGTGTCGTCCATGTTATTTGAGTATATTGCTCTTATATTCTTTTCTAAAGTAGAAACAAATGTTTTTAATGCATGTTCATAAACTAATTTTTCTGTCTTACTTTCATATTCTTCATCTCTCAACATTGAGATTATTCCCGTGTCTTTTAAATATTGAACTTTAGACTGAATGGTATTTTCATTAATATCTTGTTCATTTTCTTCATTATGGGAAAATTTTAGTTTGTATTCCTGCTCTTTTTCTAATCCTCTTCTTGATTGTCTTCTTAAGATGTGTAGAGATGTTTTATGATTAACAACACTTTCAAAATTCATTATAGAGTCCGACACAAAATCATCTATATTTGTAAAATTATGTGGTTCAAAATCTCTAAAGATATTCATGATACCTGTATCAAATCCTTGATAAAAATCAACTATTTCTTGTTCTTCTTGTGGAAATTCATTTTTAAATTTATTAGGGTTTGGACTAGTCTTAACTAAATTTACAATTTGTTCTAGTCGACTAGCTGATATATCATTTATCATACTGTTGTTTAAAACACGGGCCTTTATAAACTTTTCGCTTTTGTTACCACCTATAAGTAACTAACAACTATTTTTCATATATTTTCATAAGAAGGTCGGCTTTTGTAATGATGCCTGAAAGTTTTCCTTTGTCGACAACAAGAACCAAAGGGTAGAACTTTAAAAGATGGGAAACCGCGTCAAAATCTGTGTTTATCGACACAACAGGGGGTGAATCATTCATAACATCAGATACCTTAGCGTCAGGATCATTTCCATCAATCAAATGATTTAGAAGTATTGCTTCTGATATTAAGCCAACTACATTGTTATTGTCTATTACAGGCATTTGTGAGATTTCATACTGCTTCATCTTTTGTATTGTTGATTTAATAGGTTGTGTAGAAGTAACAGAAATAATTTTTTTATTTAATATCTCAAACACAGATACCTTCTCTTTTTTGCTTAAGCTGTCTATTGCCATAAACAATTTTTTGGCTTTTGAATAAGTCGGGTCAAGGATTCCTATCTCTACTTTTGCAATCAATGACTGTGAAACACCTGCTATTTTTGCAAGCTGATTTTGTGTGAAGCCAAGTCTTTTTCTAATCAGTTTTATTTCGTTAAGGTCTTGCATAGAAAGGAATATCTTATGTTTATTTATATTCTTTTCGTAATAATAGCAATAATAAATTTGTCATAGACCGTAAAATATAGAAAAATATTTAAACGTCAGTTATCAGAAATTGTTTATATTCGAATATATAAGAGGTGCATACAAAAATGAAGCTTTTCAATTTTTCAAAAAGAGGGGCACTAAATCTTTCTATAAACGCTATCGTATTTCTAATAATTGCCATCGTGTTTTTAGGTCTTGCACTGACCTTTACGCGAAAACTCTTAGTTTCATCAGAAGACAAACTGCTCACAGGCATAGAAAACGTGGACATATCAAACCCTGCCGACTCAAGCCGTCCAATAATTATTGATGGCAGACTCGAGATGAAATCTACAGGTAAAAAATCTGTGAAAATAAGCTATTATAATCGCGCATCAACAGAGATGATAGGTGTAAAGCCAGCATTTGATCAGTGTGTAAGCGATGATGGATTAAAAACTCTAACTAATGCAGATGACCTTCCAACAGTGGGGGCGTTAGCAGCTGATGTACCGCAAAATTCTGAGACAAGGTATCAAGTAACAATTAGACCTAGTCTTGCAATGTCGGCCCCATCCTATATCTGTAATTTAGTTATAGCTAGTGGAAAAGATGGAGTAGCTAACCTCCAGGTCCCTTTCACAGTAAACAGTTAATTTTTCTTTTTTTATTTTTATTTTTTAATTATACGAGGTGATGGTTATGAAAAAAAGACTTACTCAAAGTGAAGAATTTGAAATCATGAAATTAGTCCTGGACAAGTTTTTGTGGCTTGGCTTTGGTATCATGGCATTTGGACTATACAGATTAATCCAAGGAGGCACAGACTCAGTGGTGTCAGGCTTCTCTTTTATAGTTGGCGGAGCAGTAATCCTTGTGATATTCATGATAATCATAGTAAAAGAATATGAAATAATCGCTTAGTTTACTAAGTGATTATACACAAATATTAAATATTTGGGGATTAATAGCATAAAATGAACAAAAAGGCAATTGAGATATCAATAAACTTTATTGTGATGCTAATTCTTACTATCATCATATTTAGCTTTAGCATAATAATTGCAAAAAAGATCCTGTATAAAACAACAGAGCTTCATGAAGGCATGTCAAAGCAAACAGAAGAAAGGCTTCAAGCACTAATCACATCTGGCAATGAAGAAGTAGAAATAGCCTTTGACACAAAAGAAATAAAGCCAGGGAAAACCGCTGACTTTGGAATAGCAATACTAAACACGCTTGGAGGGAAAAGAAATTTTTCGATAAATATAACCCCTGATATCGCTGTTAAAAAAGACGGTACGCCTCTAAATATAGGGAATTGGGGAAGTTTTTGGAGATACATTCCTTTTTTTGAAGTAGGCTCAATTAAAAATGAGGACTTCATACTTGTTCCAACAATAATAACCTCTCCCTCAGACGCACAGAGGGGTGCAACTAACGTGTTTAATGTGGAAGTTCACTGGTACAACGGCACAAATTGGATAGATTATCCTACACACTCACCAATAAATAAACTGTATGTCAAAATAATCTAAAAAGCACCGACCATTTCTTCAATGACTTTTTTAGGATTTTCAGATTTAACAATTGCAGACGCAACCAAAACTCCTTGTGCTCCAAGCTCAAGCGCCTTTTTTACATCATCAAAAGAATTTACGCCTGCGCCGCACAAAACAACAGTATTTGGGCTTTTTCTTTTTACAATCTTAACAGTTTTTGATATTATTTTTGGTTTTGCAGTTGATACAGAAACATCCCCCCCGATAAGCTCAGAAAGCTCAACTGCCACAAATTCAGGATTTAGCATGGCAACCTTTTTTGACATTCTTGGAGAGGCTGCACAAATCACACTTATCATGCCGGTTTCTTTCATACGCATAGTTGCTTTTTTTAAGTCTCTAAATCTATACTGGTCTTCAGAGTGGTTAAGAAGAGAGCCTACAGCGCCATGATTTTTTATTGACTCAGGAAGCACGTGGCCTGTGTGTGAGCCATATTCAATCCCATCCACGTGCTGTGCTAAAACAGGGATTGAGATTTGCTTTGAGATTGTGTTGATATCCTCTGGCAAAACAGCAACCGCTATTGACTTGCCTGTTTTTTTAGCTATTTCGTCGCAAATCTTGGCAAGTTTCAAAGCATTCTCTCCTGTGCTATGGCTATATGTCTTAAAGTTTACAATAAGAATCGGCGTTTTTAACATCATATCACTTTTTGGACATTATTCATATAAATACTTTACTTGTGAATCTTGTAAAGCATGAAGCCGGCAATAGGAACCATCAATAGAGAAAGCCATTGCCCAATACCTATACCAAAGAAATAGTATTCTGCTTCCCTGTAAAAAGTGACTAAAAAACGCAAAGCCCCATACAGTCCTACAAAGCTCCAGAAAAGAGTGCCTTTTTTAAGCTTTAAATCTTTCACATATAATAATACTCCAAATATAAAGAAGTTCTTTGCAGCCTCATAAAGCTGAGATGGATGTCTAAAACCTTCTGCTAGCGGAAACTTAACAGCCCAAGACACAGAAGTAACTGTGCCCCAAAGCTCACCGTTAAGAAAATTTGCAATTCTTCCAAATCCAAGCATTAATGCAAGCGGGATTACCAAGACGTCAGCTACAGGATAAAACTGTATTCTTCTCTTTTTTAAAAAGTAATAAGCAGCAAGTGACGCACCGATTATGCCTCCATGAAAAGAAAGCCCGCCTTTCCATAATAAAAAGAAGTGCAAAGGGTTTGATAAGAACTCAGGGAGATTATAAACAAGCTCAAATATGAGTCTTGCTCCAAGAATCGTTCCTAAAATAACATATAATGTGAGGTCGTAAGCTGCCTCTTTGTCAAAGTTTTTAATCTTTTTTTTCTCTGCAGCTTTTAGTAAAACAAGGTGTGCTAAAAGAAAGCCAAACGCGAAGACCAGCCCGTAATACCTTATCTGAAGAGGCCCTAAACTCAAAATCACTGGATTTAAATTGTGAATAAACATTTACTTCTCATTAGGGGCAGTATTTATATATTTTTTTCTAATTTTCTTATCGTCGAGGGAAAGATTTATATATAAAATACCCACGAATCTAATTATAAACTTACGGAGGACAATTAAAATGGTAGAAGGATACTGTGTTAAATGTAAAGCAAAGAGAGAAATGGCAAGTGCCAGTGAAGTTACAATGAAAAATGGCCGAAAGGCTATGAAAGGTAAGTGTCCAACATGCAGTACAGGCATGTACAGGATTTTAGGAAAGTAAAACAAACACAGAAGGCATCTTTGCCTTCTTAATTTTTTTTAATAAAATAATTCTTTAAACCAATCTATAACTTTTGAAAAGACACCTTTTGTCTTGCAGTCATTGTCTACAAGGCCGTCGCAGTCGTTGTCAACATCGTCGCAAAGCTCTTGGGATGGAAAGACGCCTCCTTCACACTCACCCCACTCTGCATTGACACATTTTTGTTTTCCATAAGAGCAGGCGCCAATGTTAGTTTTGCCGCAATCTTGAACTAATTCTTCGTCAGTCTCGCCGTCGCAGTCATTGTCAAGGCCGTCGCACACTTCATTTGTTGGCATGATTGGTTTGCACTGCTCCCATTTGCCTTTTACACACTCAGCTTTTATAATAGTGCACACCCCGAGGTCAGAAAACCCGCATTTTTTTACAAGTCCTTCATCAGTCTCACCGTCGCAGTCGTTGTCAACTTCATCGCATTTTTCTGGTTTTGGGAAAACTTGTCCATCGCACTCAGACCAGGTTCCATTGTCACACTGCTGCATCCCATTTTGGCATGTTCCAAGCGTAGGCGAGTTGCCGCACGTTCTTTCTAGGATTTCATCTATTTTGCCGTCGCAGTCATCATCCTTGCCATTGCATATCTCGTTTTGCGGGTACACAACGCCTGTGCAGTATCCCCATTCACCTTCAACACATTTTTGTGTGCCCTGCTCACAAATTCCTTTGTTTGAGCCGCACTTTCTTGATATGCCTTCATCTATTTTGCCGTCGCAGTCATCATCAACATTGTTGCAAACTTCCTTTGTTTTCTCGCAAAAATCAATGATTGCAAACCTGTCCTCTTTTTCTTTTACATAGAATATGTCTCTTGGTATAATGTAAAGGTTGTCAAATCCTTGTGACTTATCAACATACACTGTGGCAGTTAGTCCGTCTACATCAACAATAACACCTCCATCACCAATGTTATTGATTGTGATGGTTTTGTCAAGGTAAGATAAAGAATCATTTATCTCCATTCGATACTCTGCGCCGCTTACAGAAAAAATTAAGATTAATAGAAACGTTGCATAAATTATCTTTTTCATAATATTTCATCCCATTGAAATTGCTGAAAATTGAAAATTTTCATAAATTCACCTATTTTGTAACCAAATGATACAATATGGCAAGCGCAAAGGCGCCGGCTCCAATTAGCATAAATCCCCTGCCCCCCGATAAGTTGTAAAATCTTGTCTCAATCCAAAACCCAAACCCTATTATTAGTGTGAAAAGACCTATTAAAAGCAATAGAAAAATCACTGCTGCATCTCTTACTTTTCTTGCTGCACGCTCTAAGTCTTTTTGAATCTTTTTTGAGAGTTTTTCAAGCGCTCTTGATGTTACTGAAAATATCTTTAAGACATTGCTTTTTGCTATCGAATTTAAAAAATCAAATAATTTTTTCACGATTTTAATCACCTTTCCCAAATATTTTATTCATTGCGCTGCCAAGCAAAAGCGCGAACGCGACTGTCAAGAATGGATGTTTTTTTATCCACTCCTTAATATTTTTTACATCTTCATTTGACAAAACATCTTTTTTTATTTCCTTTATTTTTTTCTTGACAGCCTCGTAGTCTTCTCCAAGCTTGTCTTTGTGCTCATCTATAAATGCCAAAATCTTTTCTTTTAAGTTTTCACCCGCACTTTCTTCTTCCATACCATCTCTTAGAACCTACTTGTTTTTATTTGTTTCTAATATTAATTTCATAACATACAAAAGTTTTAAATACTGATTAGTAGTAACATACAAGATTATGGGACAAAAACAAGTATTTATTACTGGCAATCCAGATGTCCAAGAAATGTCAGATTTAGTTATTAATTATGCTAATAGAGAAAGACGAGATTTGGAAGCGCAAATTTTAGATGATTTATTGCCTGAAGATTTGCGTCAGACTGATGCAGGTTTGATATACTTTTTAAATAATAAATTTGAAGTTAATAATCCACCTGAGAGCTATATCTGGTATCCTCATCCTAGTGCAGAATTTGACTTATTTAAAGAGTTAGAAAATAAAGGCCATAAAGGAGAAAGGATTTTATTGTATAGCGATGGATATATTATGGAAAAATTTAAAAGGCATGCCACTGAAAAGTTTTATCCATCCCCCTCATTCCTTATATGGGACTTATTGAATTTAATTAAATCACATCATCGTTAACTATATAAAGAATAACTACAGTGATTTCTATTAAAGAGAGGTGTTATGGATTTTAGAGCAAACAGAATTGGTTATTGACGCTTTAAGTGGCAGTTTTCAAGTTAGAAACGTGCTTGAGTCTGACATCATAGGTCCTGTTGGATACGGCCTAAAACAATATCTTCTAGAAGAAAAAAGCTTTTTTTCATTTGGAAAAGGAATACTTACAGGTTCAAATATCCCTGGAACAAAAAGGCTAATCTTCACCGCACATTCTCCCTTGTGGGATCATTTTTACATATCAACTATGGGTGGAGCAGCTTACATTTTCAATGGTCTTGGGATAAACTATGTGTGCATTACAAACTCATGCGATGCTCCTTCAGTTCTTGAGATAAAACGGGAAAATG
>JAAOYE010000097.1 GCA_018221175.1 Candidatus Woesearchaeota archaeon | reverse complement strand
TGAACAAGCCGATTTCTATAACCTGCCATTAACCTGAGTCTTTCCGCATGTCTCCTCGTAATGACTCCTCTATCAGTAAGGGCATTTGCTATTTCTTTATATTCAACAATACCCTTTCCAACAGTCTTTGCAATAATATGTCTTCCAATATCAAACTTCTGTTAGTTGTGACAACTTTTTTAATTTAGCTATCGCCTTGTTTATAAAACCAAGCCTATCCTCTATCAGCTTTATATTCAAATTCGAAATAACTATTCTCTATGGCCTCAAATAAATCCCTTTCATTAAATTTAAAAACCTCTATTTCATCCGATGCCAGCATTATGACTTTTTCTTCATATGACTCTTTGAATTCTTCATTTAATGAAAAGACTTTAATACCTTTTATCGCCTCAAGCTGAATCAGGTGGTCAACCTCATGTAAAAAAAGGAGGTCTGCCTTAAAAGGAGACACTATGTCCTGCAGGTCAAGACTTAAAGATGCGTAGGTTTCAAGCGTATTCTCAGGAAGGGTTATAAATAAGACCGCTTTCCCTTTAGAGGGGAAATAAGAAGGATTATTGGAGTAACCCCCTTAATCCCCCTTAACCTGAGGGGGAAATTATACCTCCCCTCTTGGGTTAAGAGGCCGGCCTACCGCAGGCAGGCCGGGGCCGGGGGAGTTATCCAGCTTATACAGGTATCTCTAGTAGAATCTTGTCATAATTTACTGTTTTTTCCAGTTCGACACCCAACAGATACTGATACCAGGTATGCGGCGGGAATACTTGAAAAGAGAGAGGTATGCGGAAAAGCATCTCTCAAAATGGTAAAATGTTAACAGATGGTTATGGTGTGGAGAGGATTGCAAATAAAACAGATTATGATCAAATGATACAGATTGTTTTGGTGTGTGGAATTTATGCGTTTTTATACAGAGGAAAAAGAAGCATTAAAGTTTGCTCTAAGTGATTTTAAAGGAAAAGTTTATCTATTCGGATCGAGACTTGATAACAAAAAACGGGGTGGAGATATAGATATACTTTTAATTCCCCGGAAGAAGACGAATCCTCTGAAACTATCTCTCAAGATTCAGACAAAATTTTTCTCAAAGTGTGAAGAAAAAATTGATGTTGTAATTTATGACAGCAAAAGTATCTTTTGTAAGGAAATATTGAAAAGTGCAAAAAGACTTGATATTACAGGAACTTGAGGATTTAAAAAGAACGATAGTCTTATTAAGGGCATCAATAGAGAAGTTCAAGCCTTATAAAACACGAAAGATATATACCCCTGACGAGTTGGAGTATTATGATTCTTTATCTTTCAGGTTTGAGAAAAGTGTAGAAATTACACTCAGTTTTTTGAAGGGGCTGGAAATCTTTGTTTATGCAAAAACCAGTGATACTTTGCGTGACAGGCTGTTGATTATGCAGAAGCTTAACATAATAGATAGCATGGATTTCTGGTTTGAAGCAAGAATACTCAGAAATAAAATAACTCACACATACATTACCGGGAAGCTAAAAGACCTGTATAATGAAATTTTCGGGAAATCCAAGATAATCTTTAAAACCCTTGAAGGAATAGAAAGATATTTGACCAACATCACTTAGGGCTTGCTCAATCGAACCAACCAAATCCGAGCGCGAAGAATGTCAACTTATTTTTTCGCGAACCCTAGACCACGTCATTATCGGAAACGGCTCTTATATATCTCTCTTGTTGAAAAAGGATATATCCAAACTTAAAAGAGGTTTATGCCTCTTTTTTTCTTATCCGCCTTTTTTATTTTGATAAATTTGTTACATATGTTTATATAAAATTATAAATTTAAAAATTTTTAATATATGCCGAACATTAGGAGGCTAACAATGACTTTAGCTAAAGTAAAAACCAACTTTCAATTAACAATTCCTCGCCGGCTAAGAGACAAGCTCAAGCTGTCTGTTGGTGATTTTGTGGAGATTGAGAACAAAGATTGCACGTTGATTATTAAACCTGTTAAAATGGTCTGATCCTGATCAGGAGTATTTTTATAGCAAAGAGTGGCAGGAAGGCGAAGCTGAAGCTGACAAGGATATTGCGGAAGGCCGCGTTTCTAAGCC
>JAAOYE010000096.1 GCA_018221175.1 Candidatus Woesearchaeota archaeon | reverse complement strand
TTTGAAAAGATACAAAGAGAAGTGCTTGTCAGAAATGAATCTAAGACTTCTTCAAAATATGGGATGGCTCCAGAGAAGCGTTCAGTTGAAGAGCTAATTGATTATGGAATAATTAATATGGACAAACCGCCAGGGCCAACAAGCCACCAGGTATCTGCGTTTGTACAAAAAATTCTAAAAATAAAAAAGTCAGGGCATTCAGGAACACTTGACCCAAAAGTAACAGGGGTGCTTCCAATAGCAACACAGCGCGCAACAAGGATAGTGCAAACACTTCTAAACGCAGGAAAAGAATATGTATGCCTAATGCATCTTCATAACGAAGTCAAAGAAACAGAGTTAAGAAAAGTCATAAAAGAGTTCACAGGCAAAATAAAGCAGCTCCCCCCAATAAAGTCTGCTGTAAAACGTCAGTGGAGGTATAGAAAAGTATACTACATAGAAATCTTGGACATAATTGGCCAGGATGTCTTATTTAAAGTTGGTTCGCAGGCAGGAACATACATAAGAAAGCTTGTCCATGACATTGGAGAAAAACTTGGTGTTGGAGCACACATGGCTCAGTTGAGAAGAACCAAAGCAGGGCCATTTGATGAAAGCAATGTAGTAACTCTTCATGACCTTACAGATGCTTATCACTTTTACAAGGAAGAAGACAATGAGAAATTCATCAGACACTGCATAAAGCCAGTGGAGTTTGCAGTAGATCATATTCCGAAAGTGTGGGTTTTTGACTCTACAATAAACAGTGTTTGTCACGGTGCTAACTTAAAAGTGCCAGGCATATCAAAGGTTCACAGCAAAATACAAAAAGAAGAAGTAGTGGCAATAATGTCGCTAAAAGACGAGCTTGTTGCAATAGGAACATCAAACATGACCTCAAAAGAAATGCTAAAAGAAAAAGGAATTGCTGTAACAACACAAAAAGTTTTTATGAATACAAGCACTTACCCAAAACTAGAAAAATGAAAAAACAAAAATTAGCATTTGAAAAAACTTTCAAAGACGTAATTAAATGGGTTTCTAAAAACGAAAAGAAAATCTATGCATTTGCATTCACACTTCTTTTTTTAGCAATTGTCTTGGCAGCATTTGATATTTTAAACATAAAAAAAATATTTTCTTTTATCATATTCATTTTTATCGGGGGGTTTTTCAAATGGGTGGTTAATAGGTATCGTATATGGGTGGAGTTTACACCAATAGCGTTTTTTTGCGTTCTCATTGCCAAATACATGGGTTTTTTTTGGGTAGCAATATATATAGTCATAGCTGATATCATGGCAGCGTTTCTTGGCGGGCAAGGCCCAACTGGAGGGAGCGTCCCATACTGGGTTTGGATGTTCATATTCCCAATATTTGCATTGCCTTTCAAACTTTCAGGGCCAATTCTATTAATACTTCCAATAATATATTTTCTTGGCGGACTTTTCATAGAACAATTCCTAAAGGGAGGCATCAATCACTGGAGGTGGGTATCAGCAATAGCAAACTTGATTATAATTACATATTTTTTCTTAAAGCTCTCAGACTTTTTTGTGGGGTTGATAATTTAATCATCATTCACAGTAAAAAGTCTTGAATCAGAGACATTAAAAAGTTTTATTCTAGCGCCGGCATCAAGCCAGCCATGCGCATAGTTGAGTGCGCCATAAGCAAGCACATAATCTTTTTTTTCTTCAAAATGCTTTGCATCCTCAAAATAACGTGTTGCCATGTCCAAGAAATCCTCAGCCCGCTTGCGTCTAGATTCATCCACACCTTTATCTTTAATCATGTCTAAAGCTTCCTTTGTGATGTTAAAATACTTTTCAAGCTTTTCATTTGTGATTTTGTCGTTCATAAACAAAGTCAACCTTGTTTTTTATTTAAATTTTGTTAAAAACCATAACTATTAAATATTTCACCTGACAAATATTTTGTATGAAACTAAATACTCTTGAGAATATTATGTCGGTTTTGCCAGCATCAAGAAGAGTTAAAGCAAAACTTTACCAGATAGAGCAATATTTTGAAAAAGACGAGCAGAAAAAACTAAGAAAGCTTCTTAAAACAAAGAAACTTGGCGTTTCATACACCTCTCTTGGTATTTCTAAAAGTATTCTTACAGAATCAGATTACCCTCGGCTTCATCTAAACCTGGAAAAAGGAGAGGATAAAGAAATAAAAAAGTTCATAGAGCGCGCAAACAAAGTTATCGAAGAAAAAGCCAAGGAAGTTATGTTTAAGCGATTTTCTATTAAAGCCGACAAAGTAATTCCAAAACTAGTCTCGCCAAACATTACAGGAATGGATACAGTAAAGCTTGCAGCTGCACTCCAGCTTTTTTCAACAGAAAAGATTCACTTACTGCTACTTGGCGATCCTGGAACAGGAAAAACAGAAATACTGCGCTCACTATCAGAAATGGCTCCTATCTCCTCATTTGGCCTTGGTTCTGGCACTTCTCATGCAGGATTATCAATTACCATGAAAGGAAATGAAGTGATAAAAGGGCTTTTGCCGCAAGCCAACGGAGGTCTTTGCTGCATTGATGAGCTTAACCTTATGAAGCAGCAGGACAGGGCGTCATTATACTCTGCGATGGAAAAGGGAATTGTCACATATGACAAGGGTAAACATCATTTGACAGAAGATGCGAGAATTAACGTGCTTGCAACTGCAAACCCGAAGGGGGACAAATTTGCTGGCTGGATGATAAACACGCTAAAAAATCAGCTACCCTTTGAACAAGCGCTGCTAACAAGGTTTCATCTGCTTTTTCTCATTAGAAAGCCAAATGCAACCCAGTTTGAAGAGATTGCAAAAAAAATTGTTACAAACCAAGAGGCTAAGCAAAACAAGAACGATTTGAACTTTGTAAAAGAGTATGTCGCTTTTTTAAAAGGCTTTGACGTCAAGTTTCCAAAAGCGCTAGAAGAGCAGGTTGTCGAGTTTTCTAAAAAGCTAAAATCAAAAGAAAACGAGTTCTTAGTTGAGATATCTCCAAGGATTGTTCATGGCATGCTAAGGCTTGCAAAAGCATCTGCCAAGATGAATATGCGCCCAATGGTGATGATGTCTGACATTGCAAAAGTAAAACAAATCTTTGAAGAAAGTTTGAAAATAAAGAAATAAATAATAAACTTTATAAACATCTTTATAGAGAATAAAGTAAAAAGAGGTGTGTGATTGGCAACATTAAAAAATATCCTAACAGCAATTACTTTGTTTCTTCTACTTTTGCTTACTGGCGGGGCCCTTTTAGGAAATGTTGAAGGAATGGCATTTTTTGACTCTGTTTATATCACATTTTTAACTATTACAACTGTTGGCGCAGCGTACACCCCTTTAACACCCAACGGCAAGATGATTATCATGGGCATCATCTTGTTTGGGATGGGCACAGTTTTTTATCTTTTAACAACACTGGCATCAGTGTTTATTGAAGGAAAAATTAATATATTATTTTCAGGTATGAAAGGAGGATTGGTAAGAATGAGAAACGAGAAAAATCACATAATCATATGCGGATACGGCAAAACAGGCAAATATGCTGTTGAAGAACTAAAAAAAGAAAAAGCAAAATATGTAATTATCGAAATTGACCAAGAAAAAGTAAAGCAATTGCTTGAAAAAAAAGAGTCAGTTATTCTTGGAAGCGCACTTGACCAGCACGTGCTTGAAAAAGCAAATGTGAAAAAAGCAAATGTTTTAGTAGCGTGCTTGCCTGATGACTCTGATAATATTTATCTAACAATGTCTGCCTCAGATATGAACCCTGAAATATTAATCTCTGCAAAGGCAAGGGATGAGGAAGCAGTAGCAAGACTTCACAAAGTAGGAGCACAAATAGTTGTTTTGCCAGAAATCGTGGGTGGGAAACAGCTTGCTAACGCTATTTTGGAAGTGGAGAAATCAAACCATTTGTCAACTATAAGTCAAAAAGGCAAAAAACTTAAACAAGAAGAAACTAAGTAATTTGGATAGCGAATTTTGAAGGTAATTTTGTTCTGGCACGCTCAAGTGATTTCTTTGCAACAGCAAGGTCTTGTTTGTTAACATTAACTCTAAAAACGGGCTGGCCCTGTTTTACTCTTGCAGCAAGACCAACAGATTTTCCAAAAGAGCGCTTCATGCCAGTACTCATCCTGTCTGCACCAGCGCCAGACGCAAGCGGGTTTTCTCTAAGAATGTGATGAGGATAAACAAGTATTCTAAAATAAAAGTTTCCTTTCACCAAGTTTCTGTCAAGATACCTAAAAACAGCAAGCCTTGCAGACTCAAGCCCGTTGTGCCTTAGCTGAACATCTTCTTTAGAAACCATGTCAAGTGTGTGCTCAAACTCTTTTTTTGAGTTGCCCATCACATATCTCACGATTTTGTTTGTAGGGATAGCTCTAACATATGATTTTTCCTGATACTTTGATTTTCTTGTATAAGGTCTTTCAAATTTCCTGTAAGCTGATGCTTTTCTTAGTCTTGTCATAGTCCTTGAAGAAATCGAGGTTCGTTTATAAATATTTCTTTTTAGCCTTATGCTTTACAACAATCTTTAAAAACATGCTCTAAAATTAATTGTTGTATGAAAAATCCACGATTTTCAATCGGCTACAACTTTGACTATGAAGGATTCAGATACCTTACTGAAAAGTATGGCAAGAATTTGGATTCTGTTTATTTTCCCATACCAAAAAAGCATCTTGGATCGGGAAGAATTCTTGATGAGCCACCTGCTTACAAAAAAGAAATCATTGGCTTGATAAAGCTTTGCCAGGACAGAGGCATCACATCTATCATGCTTCTAAATTCCACTGTTGTGTCTGCTGCCCAGATAAAAAAATCAGTGTCATATCTAAAGAAACTCGTGAGTCGAACAGGGCTTTTTAATGTGGCGGTAACAGACCCTTACCTCACCAAAATAATAAAAAAAACAATTCCAAACATAAACATCGAGGCTTCAACACTCGCAAGAATAAGAACTGTGCAAGAGGCAAAATACTTCAAGGAGCTTGGCGCTTCTAAAATCACACCTGACAGGGAAATCATGAGAAGCCTAAAAACATTAATTAAAATCAAAGAGATACTGCCTATAAAGATTCTGGCAAATGAAGGCTGCATAAAAAACTGCATCCACCGCTACGCACACTACAACATGCTATCTTCCCAGATAATAGAAAAAAACAAGCATTATGACAGGATGGATCAGGTGTGCGTACCGATAGTATCAAAACATCCCCACAAAGTTTTCTCAGCACCATTTATACGTCCAGAAGACTTGTATCGATACAAGAAAATTACGAATGTGTTTAAGATTTCTACCCGAAACTTTGATACAAAAAGAATAGAAAAAACACTAAAAGCATACATCAGCCAAAGATTTGAAGGTAACCTAGTAGACATATTAAACTGTGTTTATATTGACACCTTATTTAATAATATTGACAACAAGGCCCTTAATAGTACGAGGTTCTTTGAGACAATCAGCAGTTGCAGCGATGACTGTGGCTCATGCGACTACTGCAAAAAACTCTTAAAAAAAGCAAATGTGAAAATGAAAAGAATAAGAAAATAATTCTTAAGAAACTATTTCGTCAATCTTATGCTTTAACTGATCTTTTGGCGCAAACCCAACAATTCTTCCAATTTCTTTGCCGCCTTTAAAGACTATGAGTGTGGGGATGCCCTGAACGCCATGGCTTCCAGAAACTTGCGGGAACTTGTCTGTGTCAAGCTTTGCAAATTTTCCTTTTCCTTTATAATCTCCTGCGAGCTCTTCAAACACAGGTGCCATCATCTTGCAAGGCCCGCACCACTCTGCCCAAAAATCCACGATTACTGGCGTGTCTGCTTTTGTAACTTCTTTTTCAAAATTTTGGTCTGTTAAGTTCACTACGTTTCCCATTTTGTGTCCTCCTAACTTATCTAATCATAACTTTTTGAGTGCTTTAAATAGTTTATGTTTAAGGTAAAAAAAAAAACAAAAAAGAAAGATTTTATGCGTTGTACGTTTCTCCAATTAAGGTAAACATTATCATTGCCGATGCAAAGTTTGCTGCTGCAACAAAGACAAAGCCAACCACAGGTATTAGGTTTGCGACCCCTCCTAAAACAAGACTTATCGCAACTCCAACAATCCATGCGACAAAGTAATTGCTGTTAAACGCTTTTGAAAACACGTTTTTAAATTCAAATGCTGCGCCAAACCGGTTTTCCTGCACATACGCAAGAATTGCCGATGGAATCACGTACCATAAAATCAATAGCAATACAACTGCAACAATCGCTGTTGTTCCAAGTGCTGCAAACATGTTCATGTCAAAACTTTGCACTGTCAAAAGGCTTAGCCCGCTAGAAATCGCAATTATTCCTGCTATTATCGCTACAGGTATTGTATAAACAATTAATATTGCAATTGATAAGAGTCCCTGTAAAAACAAGTCTCCCCAGTTGTCCCATTCAGGCAGGCCGTCTTGCTTGTTAAGCGTCATCTTTGCCGCTTTTAAAACATAGCCAAACGAAAAGAAGTTGATTATTGGCAAAATGTTTAAAAGTGCGCCGATAATGAATTTTTGAGCGTCTAAAAAAGGACGCTTAAATGCTTTTTGAATATCCATAAACTACACCTCGCAAAGAGGGATTTAATAATTACACCCCCTATTTAAGAATCCTACGTGCTCCTTATATTTAAATTATTCGTACTCAGCGTCTCTTTTCTTGGACTTTAAAATGTCCCAGGAAGCAATGCTGCCTTCGCTCATAGCAGTAACGATTTGCATGAACCCCGCACTCGCGGTTGTGATATCGCCAGCGCCGTACACATTTTTAATATTTGTTCTTTGAGTGTCTGTTACGATTATCTTGCTGTCTTTATCAAGCTTCACGCCAAGGCTTTTTGCAAGGTCGATTGATGGAAGCCCGCCGATTTCAATAAAAAGTCCTGAAGTCTCGATTTCTTTTCCATTATCTAAAACAATCGATTTTAAGACGTTTTCGCCTTTTGCTTCTTTGACTTGTGCTTTGTAGATGATTTCAACTTTTTTATGGTTTTCAACTCTCTCGTTCCACACAGCCTCAGCTCTTAGCTTGTCGCGTCTATATATGATGTATACTTTTTTTGCGAAATTGGTTAAAAGAACAGCTGCCATCACAGCAGCATTTCCGCCGCCAACAACTGCAACAACTTTGTCCTTAAAAAACGGGGCGTCGCACGCCGCACAGTAACTAACTCCCTTTCCATTAAACTCTTTTTCTCCAGGAATCCCAAGCTTTTGGCGCTTGTTTCCAGTAGATATAATCACAAAGTCACAAGCAAATTCTTTTGCGTCATCAGTCTTGACAATAAACCCAACTTTTTCTTTTTTAATCTCAAAAACGCTTTCTCTTATTATATTAACACCTTCTTTTTCTGCATGTTTTCTTACTCTTTCCATCAAGTCAACGCCGCTAATCGATTCAAACCCAGGATAATTCTCAATATTGTGCGCTTCTGTCGCTGTTCCGCCAGGCTTTTCATCTAAAACAAGAGTCTTTAACTTAAAGCGCCCACAATAAATGCCTGCAGAAAGCCCAGCAGGACCTCCGCCAATTATTATAACATCATATTTATCTGCCATTATAAATCAAGGGTTTCATAAACAGGAAACTGCTTTGTAAGCTCCAGGACTCGCTCTCTTGTTTTTTTGATTAAAGACTTGTTTTTTGGGTCTTTTACAATCTTTGAAATCCAAGAGCCAATCTGGACCATTTCGTGCTCTTTCATGCCTCGAGAAGTGAGAGCTGGTGTTCCAAGCCTAAGACCTGAAGGATTAAACGGTGACGCATTGTCAAAAGGAATGCTGTTTTTATTTGCATAAATATACGCTTCTTCAAGAGCATCACTAGCATCTGAACCAGTGACCTTAATAGGTCGCAAGTCAAGCAATAGCAAATGATTGTCAGTGCCATCACTAACAAGCCTTATACCTGTTTCTCTTAATGTGTCTGCAAGTACCTGCGCGTTTTTTTGAATCTGTTTTTGATACTCTAAAAACTCCGGCTGCATAGCTTCTTTTAGCATGACTGCTTTTGCCGCAATTATGTGGTCAAGCGGCCCGCCCTGTGTTCCTGGAAAAACAGCTCTGTCAATTCTTCTTGCCAAGTTGAACTTTGAATCTTTATGATACTTTTTTTGGTATCTGTCCTCTTTTTTACAAAGAATGATAGCGCTTCTTGGACCCCTCATGGTCTTGTGGGTTGTTGTAGTCACAACATCAGCGTGCGGGAAAGGCTTTTGATGGACTCCTGCAAGGCAAAGCCCTACAAAGTGAGATATGTCAGCCAAAAGATATGCATCTATCTCTTGTGCGATTTTCGCGAATGCTTTGAAGTCAAATTCTCTAGGATACGCTGTGGCGCCTGTAACTATCATCTTTGGCTTTTCTTTAATTGCTATTTTTCTAACTACATCCATGTCAATAAGTTCTGTTTCTTTGTCAACCCCGTAAGGAATGAAATTGTAGATTTGGCCTGAAAAGTTTACAGGAGAGCCGTGCGTTAGGTGGCCTCCCTGTGAAAGGTCCATGCCCATTACTTTATCTCCTGGATTTAAGCATGCCATGAAAACCTGCATGTTAGCGCTTGAACCAGAATGCGGCTGGACGTTTGCGTGCTCTGCTTCAAAAAGCTCTTTTGAGCGGTCAATGCAAAGCTGCTCGATTTCGTCAATGAACTCGTTTCCTGAGTAGTATCTTTTTTTTGGATATCCTTCGCTGTATTTGTTTGAAAGGCTTGTTCCCATAGCTTGAAGCACGGCTTCTGAAGCATAATTTTCAGACGGTATCATAACAAGGCCTTCTCTTTGCCTGTTTGTTTCTTTTTTGATAAGCTCTGCTATTTGCGGATCAAACTTTTTTAGCTGTAAGTTTCGGTCAACTTTCATTTTTTCTTCCTCTTGTATGTCATAAATGAGTATGGGCCGTGCTCATTGTCTTCGTGCTCTTCGTGGTTTACTAGCTCCCACTCATCAAAGTTTATTTCTGGAAAATAAGTGTCTCCTTCAAAATCTTTGTGGATTCGTGTAAGCTCAAGTGTGTCTGCGACTTTTAACCCTATCTTGTAAATGCTTGCGCCGCCGCAAATAAATGCCTTTTCTTTGTCCTTAACATAGTCAAGTGCGTCTTCAAACGAATAAAAAATGGTTGTTCCAGGCGCCTTAAACTCTTTGTCAAAAGTAAGCACAATGTTTTCTCGCCCAGGCAGCGGCCTCGCATTTTTTGGCAAAGAGAGGTATGTCCTGTCTCCCATGATGCAAGGGTGCCCCATGGTCTGCTTCTTAAAATGGTCAAAGTCTGCCTGAAGCCTCCAGGGGATATCATTGTTTTTCCCTATAATATTGTTTTTTGCCAAACACGAAATCACTATTATACTTACCACTTTTCGCCTCCGAAAACTGGTAAGCTTGAAAACACTAAAAAATTTCTTTGAAATTTTTGGTGTGCCAAAAAATTTGTTTTTGAGCATTTATAATTTTCATTGTTAACCATTAAACTGCCACCTCAAACTTTATTCTTGGATGATGCTTATACCCATCCACTTTTGAATCTGTATATACCCAATCAAAGATTGTTTTAAAGTTTTCTGTTTTTAGCGTTGGTAGACTGTATGGTTTTCTTTTTAGCTGCTCTTTTATCCCTTTAAGATGGGGTATGTAAATATGGGTGTGGCCTAAAAACCCAACAAGCCTTCCTTCTTTTAATCCGGCTTCTTTTGCAAGGAGATGAAGCAAAAGTGCGTAGCTTGCAATGTTAAACGGCAGTCCAAGTGCAACGTCGACTGAGCGTTGGCTCCACATCAGATTGAGTTTTCCGTTTGTTACAGTTACCTGGAAGCAATAGTGGCAAGGCGGCAAAGCCATTTTGTGCTGGTCTTTTGGGTTCCATGCTGACACAATCATTCTTCTTGAGTCGGGGTCGTTTTTTAATGTTTCAACAACATTTTTGAGTTGGTCAATTCCTCTGCTTTTTGGGGGCTTGTCATGCGAGACATATTCTGCTCCAAAGTTTCTCCACTGCCAGCCATAAATAGGGCCAAGTTCGATTTCCTCTCTCATCTTTTTTTGCGTTTCTTTGTCGTGCCCATAGGGTATGATATCTGGCGAGGCCCATCCATCCCATATATGGTTGTCTCGCTCTAAAAGCCATTTTTTATTAGTTATCCCCTTTATAAAAAATTCCAGTTCAGATGCCACAAGTCTTAACGGTACTGATTTTGTTGTTAAAAGAGGGAAACCGTCTTTCATATCATGCTCAAATATCACACCAGAAATCGAATAAGTATCTATGCCAGTCCTATTCTTTGTTAATATCCCCTCATCCAATATCTTCTTAACGATTTTTAGATATGCTTCCACCGTAAAATCCCCTGCGAAATGAACTTATTGATTATTTATAAGTGTTGCTTTTTTAAACAAAAAATTTTTAAATCAAAGCATAAAAGATTATACAATGGCAAAAATAGAATTCAACAAGGAAGCATGCATCGGATGCGGCGCGTGCGCTGCTGTTTGCCCTGATAACTGGGAGATGGAAGGAGACAAGGCAAAGTGCAAAAACCTAAACCCAGAAGAAGCAGGGTGCAATCAAGAGGCTGCTGACAGTTGCCCAGTAGAATGCATCAAGGTTATTTCTTAAAAACAACTATTTTTGCAGGCTTTCCAAGCTTTTTAATCGTGATTTTATCGCCTGTCTTCATCAAGAAAACTTTTTTGTCGTTGTCATGGGTGACAAGCGCGTCGCCCCGAGTCATTTCTATCTCTATCTTTGCTTTTTTGTCTAAAAAGTAGGTGTTCTTTTTGGTTTTTTGCACGTTGTTTAGCGCCACGCCAAATCCTTTTTCAAAACTTTTTTGTGTGATTGATTTAAAGTACCCTGTTGAGCCCCACGGTGTTGAGACAACAACGCCGTCTCCAATAAACTCTTTTCCAACTTGCTTCCTATCTATCTTCATAGTGTACCTGATAGCATGCTGCTGATCTTTATTTCTAATCACAACGTCATTAATCGCGATAAAATCAGAATTCTTGTATGTCGCCATAATCTTGGGCTGTTTTTGTATCTTGTAGTTTTTCTTGTTTTTTAATCTCAAAAGAAACTTGTCAAAAAGGTCAACCGAGCACTTGTTGCAAATCTTTGAATCCCTGATTAATAGTTTAGGGATCCGTGGGTATTTGTGTTCAGCAATAAGAAATGTTCCATCACCGCCTAAAGATAAAATCATATCTGCGTTTTTCTTCCCGTATCTAAAGCCGGCTTTTTTAATGGCTTTCTTGTAGTGGGGCACAACTTCTTTGTTTCTTGCAACAATAAATAATTTCATAATCCTTTTTTGGATAAAGTTTTAATATATATTGTTTTTGCTAAATTAGATGACACTTTACTTTATCACAACAAATAAGAACAAGTTTTCTGAAGCAAAGATTTTGCTAAAAGATGCAGCAGAGTTAAAGCAGCTTAAAATTGACCTTGACGAAATCCAGGAGATTGACCAAGAAAAGATTATAGGGCACAAGCTAAAAGAAGCACAAAAGCATAAAAAAAGAAGATTCATTGTTGAGGACACTTCGCTTGTAATTAAAGGCATGAAAGGGCTCCCAGGCCCACTCACTAAATGGTTTATTAAAACAATTGACATAGACGGAATAGCAAGGTTAAAAGAGCTCTTTGGCGACGGTGTTACCGCGACTTCAATGATTGGCTATAGCGATGAGAACGGAGTTCATTTTTTTGAAGGGAAAATCAAAGGAAAGATTGTATCTCCAAGAGGAAGAGCCTATTTTCAGTGGGACAGAATCTTTGTGCCACAAGGCTATGACAAAACTTTTGCTGAAATGAGTTTAGAAGAGAAGAATAAAATTTCCCACAGAAGCAAAGCTTTTTTGAAGTTAAAATCACATTTGGTTAAACCAAAAGTTTAACACCTAAAACATAAGTTATTTAAACCTAGAAAGCATATAAAAAGATGTTAGACAGGGGGTGTATGAAAATGGATAAATATGTGGTAGTTGCACCAGTTGGCGACTTTATGGAAGCACTGTATGTAGGTATAAGGGAATTTCCAACAGAGCGAGTTATTCTTATTACTCCAAAAGAACTGACAGAAGAGGCAAACAAAGCAAAAGAAGACCTGGACAAATTCAAAATCCCAGTGAAAATCCAGCAAATCGATGGAAACATCTGGGAGGAAACATTCAAAACTATTTGTGAAATATCAAAACTTGAAAAAGACAACGAAGTCATTGTCAATGTCGCTACAGGCTCTAAAGACACAAGGTGCGCGGCGACTTCAGCAGCGTTTGTAAACGGTCTTAAAGCTTTTTCAGTCTCAGGAAATGATGCATCGCTTTTACCTGTACTTAAGTTCTCATATTACAAGCTTTTGACAGAAAAAAAGATGGATATCTTAAAGCTGCTTTTCTCAACTGACTGTTGCCGTTCGATGGACGAGCTTTCCAAAAAGACAGGGATGAGCCTGCCGTTAATTTCATACCATATCAATGGAAATCTGAAGAGTGACGGACTTAAGGATATGGGCCTTATAGATACAAAAGAAATAAGAGGAAGAGTAGATATTCAATTATCTGTTCTTGGAAAGCTCCTTGTAAAAGGATACATACCATACGAGGCTGAACAAAAGAAATAATTCATCCAAGCTCTTGTTCGATAAGCTCTTTTACAGCAGAATAGGATATAGACTCAGCCATTCGTCCATTAACAAAAAAAGTCGGTGTTCCAGACACACCTCTTGAGTAACCTTCTCTAATATGGGACTCGACAATCTCTTTTTTTGCCTCAGAGTCAAGGCAAGCGCTGAATAAAGATGTGTCAAGACCAAGATTTGAAGCATATTTTTTCAAGTCTTTTTTCTTAATATTATCCTGGTTAACATACGCCATGTCTACAAACTCCCAGAATTTTCCATGGTCATTTGCACACTCTGCTGCCATAGCAGCGTCAAACGCGTACTGGTGAAATGCTAAAGGAAAATGCTTAAACTCAAAGCTTATAGACTCTCCAAACTCATTGATTAGTCTGTGAGGGTAAGCCGCAGCGTTTTTGCAGGCAGGACACTGGATGTCAGAAAACTCAACAACTGACACGCTAGCCTGCGGGTTTCCAAGAATTGGGCGCGGACTGTCAATGTTTTGATAAACTGGTTTATTTACCCCTCTTAAAACTAAGAATATAGTGATTACTATCACTACGCCAACAATTGCATAAAGATGGGGTTTTTTAATCTTCATTTTTCATTCTAAAAAAACTTTTAATATAAATATTTAAAGCCTCGAAATATTTTTTATTGTATCAGAGAAAAGGTCCACCTCTTTTTCTGTGTTGTAAAGATAAAATGATGCCCTAACACTGCCTTTTAGGTTTTGTGAGTTAAACCATGAGTGAACACAATGAGCACCAGACCTTACCATCACATTATTTAAAGAATCTGAAAGCATTGCGATTTCATGATGGTCTTTGCCTGCAATATTAAATGACAAGATTCCACCCCTCTTTTTTGAGTCTTTTGGCCCAATTAGCGAAAACCCATCGACATGCTCCAACTTTTCTGTGAGCCTCTTGTTTAGTCTGTACTCATGCTTTGAAACAGCATTTCTTCCAACTTTTTTTAGGTATTTGCACGCTGCGCCAAATCCGATTATACCTGCGTAGTTTTGAAGTCCTGCCTCAAACTTTTCAGGAAGATTTTCTACAACATGCGATTCATATGTTGAGTCAGACACAGTTTCTCCTCCAACAAGAAACTGGCTTAGGTTTTCCAATATTTCTTCTTTGCCATAAAGCGCACCCATTCCTGAAGGCCCAAGCATTTTGTGCGCTGAAAACGCCAAAAGATCAACACCCAGCTTTTTAACATTTACTTCTTTGTGCGGGACGCTTTGCGCTGCGTCAACCAAAACTTTTGCTCCAAAGTCATGCGCAATCTTTGTGATATCTTTTATAGGATTAGTGACGCCGTCAAGATTTGATGTGTGAACAACACTTACAAGCTTCACGTTTTTGTTCATGTTCTTTTCATAGTTTTCAATGGAAAACTCGTTGTTTTTGTCTGACTTTACTATTTTTCTTTTTATTCCAAAGTTTCGCGCCATTACCTGCCACGGGATTAAGTTTGAGTTATGCTCTTTGTCAGTTGTTAGAACAGTGTCTCCTTTTTTTAGTCCAAAACTGTTTGCTACAAGATTTAATGCTTCTGACGTGTTTTTTGTAAAAACAATCTCTTTTGTTTTCTTTGCGCCAACAAATTTTTGGACTATTATTCTTGCTTTTTCAACCTCTTCTGTTGCTTTTTTAGAAAGCTTGTGCAAAGACCTTAGGGCGCATGCAGGATAATGGTAATAATAGTCATCCATGGCATCAATCACATGTTTTGGGCGAAGTGTCATGCAGGAATTGTCAAAGTAAACAACTGGCTTTCCTTTTAGCTTTTTTTGCAGAATTGGAAAGTCTTTTCGGATCTTGTCAACATTCATATAACGGCGAGTGAATATATAATATATAAAGGTTTTCAAGAGAAAACTTATAAAACACCGACAAATTTCTTAAAATAATGGAACAAGTAGTTTTAGTTGACAGCGACAACAATGAGCTTGGAACTATGGAAAAGATAAAGGCTCACAAAAAAGGGGTATTGCACAGGGCAATCTCTGTTTTTGTTTTCAATTCTAAAGGAGAGCTTTTGATTCAACAGAGGGCAAAACACAAATACCATTGTCCAAAGATATGGGCAAACACGTGCTGCACGCATCCGCTGCCAAACGAGTCATTTATAGATTCAGCTAAAAGGCGTCTAAAAGAAGAAGTGGGGTTTGAAACAGAGCTAAAACAAGAATTTTGTTTTGTGTATAAATCAAAGTTTGACAATGGCCTAACAGAACATGAATATGACTGTGTTTTTACAGGGATGTATGATGGTAAAGTAAAGCCAAACCCTGATGAAGTCATGGACTACAAATGGATTTCATTAAAAGAGCTAAAACAAGATACAAAAAATTATCCTGATAAGTATGCTTCCTGGTTTGAAATAGCGCTTGAAAAGCTCACTGCAAAACTAAGGAGAGATGAAGATATCCTGTTTTCAAAATTTGAGAAGATATGATAGTTAACGCTTCTTTTTTTCTTCTGTAAATATTTCTCTTACTTTTATAAAGAACTCGTTTAATGCTTCTACAAACTCATTCCACTTCTTTTTCCAGTCAACCTTTTCTTTCTTTTTCTTTGGCTTTTTCTTTGGTCTTGGCTTTTTTTCAGGTGCAAAGCAGATAATGATTTTTATGTAGCCGACCAATAGAACAATTACAAAGACTAATGGGGTCAGTAATAACTGCAGTAAAGAAAGAGGGTAAAATATTGGCACAATTGAAAACAATCTGAAAATGAACTCTATTAAGAAAATGCTTCCAAAACCATTAAACAAAGGGTAAATCAAGTTGAACGGGAACACAAACACTTCAAACAGTTCTGCAAAAAAGAACAAGACAGAAAACATTATTATAATTCCAAGGCTACTGTAGAAAAAATCAACTATCGCGTTGAAGATAATGTTTGTAGATGAAACCATGCTTAAAAGCCCTAAAAGCAGCAGGAAAAATAAAAGACCTGCAAACTTAGAAAACACAACCCCAAGCACTGATTTTTGTTTCATTTTTTAATATTTTATCTAATTAATATAAAAAGGTTTAGTCCATAACACTTAAATATTTGTTGTCCAAATAAAATGAGTGAGGTGGTCATTTATGGGAATTTTTAGTTGGGCAGAAGAAAAGATTCAAAGTTTAAGTGTCTGGGACTTTGGCGTAGTCAAAACCATGCTAATACTTTTAGGTATGATTATCGGCGCTTATGTATCAAGCTTTGTAAAGAGTTATGTATGGTATATTGCAGGAATAATTATATTATCCTACATTCATATATTGTATAAAATGTTCAAATAGAAAATGTGCTTTGCTCCATATATTAGTCTGTCAACGTTTATCATAGAGTTTTTGCTAGCCGCATATTTTGTGTTAAGAGATCCAAAGGACAGGCTAAACCAGTTCTTGGCATTAATATCCTTTATGCTAGGCTACTATCAATTAAATGAATTTCTGATTTGTACAACAAGCCTAAACATATTTGCGCGCCTTGCGATGATAACAACAGCGATATTGCCGGCTCTTGGCGTGACATATGCCCTTATTATGTGGAGAAAAAAAATAAAGTATTACTGGCACATCTTAATCTACACGCCAGCAGCGTTTTTTATAACAATGTTCTCACTCCCATTTTACTATGACACCCCAACATTTTGCAACACAGTCTTTATACAGTATCCAACAACAGGACTTTTAGGCCAGTTTTACAGCTTATACTATACAATATATGTTGTTGGCGTCGGCGTTTTGTTTTATTACGCCGCAATTCACGCTAAAGATGTTTATGAGAAAAGGCTGCTTCAGCTTGGAATGCTTGGAATGTTAATTCTTATTGTTCCAGCTATTGTGTTCTTGCAGTTCTTGCCATCACTTTACGTAGAGTTTCCAAGTGTTCTTTGTGAATTTGCACTCTTACTCGCAATAGAACTAGTTGTTTTAATGTGGTATAAAGAAAAACACAAAATCAAATTCTAAACTTCTCAGTTTTACCAAGTCTAAGATCTCCAAGACTTATGTTTCCAATTTTTACCCTGTGAAGACTTTTTACCCTAAACCCGAATCTTTCAAAGATGCGCCTAACCACCCTGTTTTTGCCTTCATGGATGGTGATAGAAACAAAATTAGAATCAATTCTTTTTATTTTTGAACGCGAAGTCTTTCCATCACTAAGCATCACTCCTTTTTCAATTCTTTTTATTAGTTTGTCGCCAACATCTTTGTCTAGCTCAATATGATATGTTTTTTTTATTTCATACCTTGGATGCGTGAGTTTGTTTGCAAAGTCTCCATCATTTGTAAGAATCAATAAGCCGGTTGTGTTAAAGTCTAATCTTCCAACAGGAAAAACGCGTTCTTTAACTTTAACATAGTCCATGACTGTTTTGAATCTTTTGTCAGATACAGCTGTAACGCATCCAATTGGCTTGTTGAATTTCAAGTAGACTTTTCTTTGCGGCTTTACTAGTTTTCCATCAACTATGATTTTATCTTTAATACCTGCTTTGTCTCCAAGAGAAATCACTTTGTTGTTGACTTTAACTTTTCCTTTAGAAATAAGCTCTTCTGCTTTTCTTCTCGAACAATAACCATAATTTGACATAAGCTTTTGGACTCTTTCCATTTGTTGATGGTTTATTGGTTTATGTTTTAAATTTATCTGTCAAAACCATAGAAATTGAATCTGTCCACATCACAGATTAATCCGATAAACGCGTCAGGATTATCCAGTTTTTCATAAGAAGCAATGTCGGCTTTGGAAAAAATGCAAAACATGCTTGGGTGGCTGTGAAGAGATAGTAATGTGTCCTTATCGCATATTTTTGAGACAACGTTTGTAAAAGAGGAGTGGGCAACTTCTGGAAAATAATAGTCAAAGATAAAATACGTTTTTTCTTGGACGCGTCCCTTTAGGCAAATCTTGAACTCGTCTGTCCCCAGCCCAAAACGCTGCCTTATAACCTTGTAGGTTTCTTCTTCAAAATAAATTTCATACCCCCCTTTTAGTTCTATCTTGTAGTTTGACTCAATCTTTTCACTTACAGCTCTTGAACCAAGTCTGCTAAGCGGCAAAGAAAGGCTAACCATAAGAATTATCATAAAGACGCTTAGAAATATTATTATCCTCTTTTTTATCTTTGAAGGCTTATCCTCCTCCAGGTTGTTTTCGTCAAAATCTTCGTAGATTATGCTGTGGTCTTTTGGCATTAGGTTAATTACTAGAAACTTATATATAAAATAATGTTACAAAACAAGTGAAACACCAAAGGAAAACATCGCGATGATTAAAAGTATCGCAGCAATTACAAACTGCATTATCCAAACAAAGAAAGCCCGCAAAAAACCAAGACCAAACATGTACTTGTAGATTAATAATAGAACAATAAATGCCAAGAGTCCTCCAAATAATCCAATAGCTAATTTTATTGAACCAATTACTATTCCTGCAATGAGGTTTACAAAAAGCACCTTTAGAATCGTTGCTTTGCCGCCAAAAAGCTTTACTGCAAAATACAAAGGCAGTGCTGAGATTATCATTGCTAAAAGAAATATCAGCACAACTGTCAAAAACGCCATGGGGTTGGGATGTATGGATAATTTAAAAAAGTTTTGCTAAAAATAATATTTTATGTTAAGTAATTGACAACTTTTGGAGCTAAAGAAATAAAAACCCAGAAGTTCCATAAAAAACTAGTGAATGCAAACATAAGAACGCGGTGGGGGCGGCTAAGCAACAAAGCAAGGCTGATAAATGAGAGGGTTATGACAAAAATCACGCTAAAGATTAACCCGGCAAGGGTTATGCTGCCAAAAAAAGGGGTTAATGCACCTGCAAAAACATATATCGAAATTGATACGAAAACATAAATTGCGTTGTATCGATTTGAAAAAATTGTAGCCAGCAAAAAACTTGCAAAGCCAACAAGGCCGCCAATTAACGAGCCATAAAGGTACCCTGCAAGAACTGTTGAAAACATAACAAGCTCAACACCTAGCGGCATCGATGTGTATCTTTGATAAATCTTGGAAATACCTCCAAGAAATATTAAAAAAGAGATAAATAATGCCTTAATTATAGTTGTTACAAACAAACTAAAATAAATTATCAGGATTAAGGATATAATTGAAATAAACCGGTTTTTTCTTATAAAGTCAGCTATTGGCTTAACATACTTTTTAGTATAAGGATAAATATAATCAAACACATCCTTTTTTTTCTTGCGCATAAAAAAATAAAGAAATAAATTATTTATAAGATTTGGCATTAAAAAAACAAATGCGCGGTTCTTTCTTTCACTTTCGCATCGCGGTTATCGCAGGGGGTCCTATCGAAGGAGCAAATGCGATACGTCAAGAACAGCAACAAAAAAGCAGTAACTTTTTAAAGCAAAACATAACAGGATTAGTGTATGAAAAAAAGTGGTGTGATTTTAATATTAAGTATTATGTTTTTGCTAACTTTGGCTTGTGCAAATGCGATAACATATGATATGAATCCCCAAGCATCATTTAGGTTCTTGCAAAGTTCTCAAAATATCGAACAAAATAAGTTTAATGACCTTAAAGATGTCTACTATTATCTGTCTATATATCATCAGACAGGAAAAATTAATGAAATATACAACAAGAGCTTTTTTATAGAGAGAATTCAAAGTTTTCAAAATGCCGATGGAGGCTTCGGCGATTGGGCAAAAGACCGTTCAAAGGCAGGTTCAACAAGAATCGCATTAATATCGCTAAGTCTTCTCGGCGAAAACCCCCTAAATAAAAGCAGTTTGAAAAACTTCTTGTACGAACTTCAAGTATCGAATCTGGCATATGGTAATTACGGTTTTAAATCTTCATTCAGAGACTCCGATGCGGATTTATCAAGCACATACGCTGTTATTTACTCATTAAATCATTTAGGATTTGATATCCCCAATAAAAATGGGGTAATCGCGTATTTAAAAGACCACCAGAACGAAGATGGCGGGTTTGGCCTTCAGACAAACAGAAAATCAGGCATTTTTTGGACATCGACACTCACTCATACCAGAAGAGGACTTGAAGCATTAGATATACTTGGAGAAAAACCGGATTTTTATGAAAGGGCCATAAGCTTTGTTCAAAGCAGACAATCCAGCAGCGGCGGATTCTCAAATAAGATTGGCGAAAGCCCAAAAGTTACCGCGACATATAATTCCATTTTATCTTTTGAAATCTTAGAAAAGCAATTGAATAACATTGAGGCAGTAGAAAACTTCATCAAAAACAATCAGAAACCCAATGGCGGGTTTACTGAATATTCACTTGACAACAAGGAAGGAATCCACACAACATATTATGCGGCGGCTTCACTCGATAAAATAAAGAAGAGATACGATGATGAAAAAATGGTTGGATATGCAAAACAGTTCATAGATTCAAGACTGGATGGGGGGTTTGGCAATTATCCTGGTCTTGAATCCACATTAAGGTCTACTTTTAATGCGGTTTCATCACTAAATCTCATCGGGAAAAAACCTTTGAACAAAACTTTGGCAATTGATTTCATTGAAAGCTTTAGAAACCCTGACGGGGGATACGGACAAAACAGAGAGTCCAATGTAGAAGCAACATACAGGGCGGCACTTACACTCACATTGCTGGGTGCGAAAATTACTGATAAAGACAAGGTAATTCAGTATATAAAAAGCATTCAAAATAATGATGGTGGATTTGGGTTTGCAAGGAATTCTGTGTCAAGAGTCAGCTATACTTATAGGGCTGTAAGATCTCTTCAGATATTGGGTTCAAAACCTTCTAATGTCAATGGGGCAATAGCTTTTTCGAAGTCAGCACAAAACCCTGATGGAGGATTTTCAAATAATGTAGGGGATAAGGAGTCGGGTCCGGGTTCAACTTATAGGGCTCTTCGCGCTCTTGAAATCTTAGATTCTTCTTCAAATAATCCTAATAAAGCCAAAGAGTATGTTTTAAGAACAAAAAATTCTGATGGCGGTTTCAAGAAATCCCCAAACAGCCTGACCTGGCCAGAAAACATCTCAAAATCAGTCTATGCATATGACGCGATTTTAAGTTTGGACATATTGGGCAGCCCAATAGAAAACGATGTTAATTCTTTGAATTACATCAAGCAATTAAGAAATCCTGACCTTGCTTTCTCACCAGTAATTGATTTCACAAGCGAGGCATCTTCAACATTTACTTCACTTTGGTCTTATTACTATCTGGCAGCTGACCTAAACTCAAAGCCTGAATTAAGATTTTCTAAAGTAGAATATTTCTTGGATGAAGATAACCACAGTTACATCTTTAGCACACGTTTTTATGATAATGACTCGCAACTGCCAGAATATGTTCACCTTGTTATAGATGGAGAGAGGCATCTTATGAATTTAGAAGATGATAATCTAAAAGGCGAGAGATACGTCGCTGATTTAGACCTTGCTTTAGGCGATTACAATTATTATTTTGAGGCTTCTGATGGAATAGATAATATAAACTCAGATGTCAAGACTTTCTCCGTGGTTAAAAAAGGGGATATCCCAAACATAATTGCTGAAGCAGACAATATCGAAGGGACAATTGATACATTATTTAATTTTAAGGCGTCTATTGAAAATATTGAGCTGGACAAATTAAGAAGTGTTCAAATAAAGTTTAATGATGGCGTATGGGGAGATATGAATAAAACCGAAGGAGTATTTATCTATAAAAGAACATTTAATCCAGGAATTTACACTTATAAAGTTAAAATATATGATGGCGTCAATGTAGTCACTTCAAAAGAAAAAGAGATTAAGGTGCATGAAAATAATATTTCAAAACCAGAATGGAGCACATTTGTTAAGATAAAAGACTTAATTGCCAGCACTTACGGCAAAACCATTTTATATGGTGATGTTAACAAAGAGATTTTGAATGGGAATATTTATTGGAATGTTGCTTTGGGAACAGAAAACGTCTATGTTGATTACGTTGGCGAAAAGTTTTATGGAGAAAAATCCAAAAACAATATGCTAATCTATCTAATTACAGGGTTTTTAGTATTGATGTTATCAGCAATTTTCATGATATATAAAAAGAGGAGACAATAAGTTATGGAATATAAACGCTTAAAAAACCTGATTCCTTTTTTCTTAATCATAGGCTTAATTATTTCTTGGATTACCTATAATCTCGATTTTATGAGACCTATACTTTTAGATTCCACACTTTTCTTTCAACTAATGATATCTGTAACAATAATCGCAGCATTAAGAAACATTGTAGGGATTAGGTCTTTTGGAGTTTTTGGGCCGACAATCATAACTTTTGGAATACTTAAAGCAGGTTTATTCTTAGGCTTGACTATGTACCTAAATTTGTTTTTGATAGCCATGACATTAAGTTTTATTTTGTACAAATATAATATTTCTTCAAGTTATAGGGTGTCAATAATCATCAGCTCTGTTGTTATAACAATAACTTTTTTTGAGCTTATTGGCGAATTGTTTCATATAAAATTATTTGAAACCATGATATTTTTTCCTGTACTGATAACTTCGTGGTTAGCAGACAGGTTTGTTGTGCAGGTTAAAGAAGTTGATTGGGTTGAAACATCAAAAAAACTGATAGGCACAATAACACTCATAATCCTGGTTTATTCCATTATAAGTATTGATTCTTTTATCAGATTTATAAGCATAAATCCTGGAACATGGATTGCGATTATAATGTTAAACTTTTATCTGGCAGTCAAATCAGATTTTAGGATAAGCGATTATTCCAGATTCAAGAAACTGCTTCATATAAAAAAAGATATTCTAAGCTTAAATATAAGAAATAGGAATTACATTGCAAAATATAACCCCGCTCATCTGTATTCAAATCTATCTAAAGATAAAATGAAAATATCATTTCATCAGTTGGATATACCAACACCCAAAACATATGCGATTATTGAAAACAAAAACGATATTGGCCTCTTAGACAATATTATTTCTGATGAAACAAGTTTTGTAATCAAGCCAACAAAGGGGCTTGGCGGCGAAGGAATAATCATAATAGATGCTAAAGGAAAAAACCCCAAGAGATTATTCCATTCAAATAAAGAAATCAATGTATCTACTATTAAAAACCATATCAAGCATATTTTAGAAGGACAATATGCCAACGGGAATGAGGATAAGGCAATCATCGAAGAAAAAATCGAAGTTGATGATTATTTTCAAAAATATTTCGGGGAAGGAGTCTTTGACATAAGAGTCATAGTATTTAACGGTTTTCCAGTTATGTCTATGATGAGAATTCCAACAAAAGAATCTAAAGGCTTTGCTAATATTCATAAAGGAGCAATAAGCATGGGGCTGGACATCTCCACTGGAAAAAGCATAAACCCGTTCTGGAAAGCAGGAGGCGGGCAAATAAAATACCATCCAGATACAAAAAAAGATTTAACCAAAATCAAAATACGTAACTGGGATGAAATATTGAAAATCGCATGCATGGCGCAGGGCGCAAGCAAACTTAACTATGCAGGCGTTGATGTCGTGCTTAGCAAAAAAGGACCGCAAGTTTTAGAAGTCAACAAGCGGCCCGGGATAGAGATACAAAATGCAAACCTGGAAGGACTATTAAAAAGACTTAAATTCATAGAGGAAAGATTAGATAAGATAAGATTTGGGAGCATATCTAAAAGGGTGAGCCTTTCAAAGAAATTTAATGATTTAAAATGGGAATAAGGGAAATAATAACAGGAATTATAATTGTGATAATTGCTGTTGCCATCGGATTTATTTTCTTAACAAACAAAAAAATTGATACATACGAAGAAGGAAATATTAATCTGCTTGTCACAGTAAATGTTAGAAACATAGGTTCATACCCGGCTTTAGATGTCCCATTAAGACTGGCAATTCCGACTAATCAAACCAACCATCAATATGTCAAGCAAATAATTTATTCAGAAGAGCCGGATAAATTCACAGAAGATTATCTGGGAAACAGATTCATACATTACAACATCGGGCAAATCAATGCATTCTCATCAAAAAATTTCACATTAAACATCACATTGTTAATGAAATCAACAGATTACAATATTCAAAAGAATAATCTTAAAAATTATGATGAAGGGATTACCGGGCTATTGTATGAAAGTTCATTAATCAATTATAATGAAAACGAAATACAGGAATTAGCAAGACAAATTGCTTCAAATTCAAGCAACATTGTTGATATAGCCTGGAACTCGTATGAATGGATTATCCAAAACATAAATTATCAGCAAATAGCCGGCGAGGGAGATGCCCTTACAACATTAAGAAACAAGGAAGGCGGTTCAGCTGAGTTTGGGAATTTGTATGTAGCTTTACTTAAAGCAAACAATATCCCTGCAAGAAGAATTTCTGGGTGGGGCAAGAACTTCAAGATAGGCGAAGAGTACAAATTGTCAAATTTTGCGCACGGGTGGGCAGAATTTTACCTGCCTGAATATGGCTGGGTGCCAGTAGATCCAACATGGGGGATAAATCACAAATTTGATTATTTTGCAAAAACATACCAATCCCACATAATAATGACTAAAGGTGCAGGGATACATTTCATGAAAAGAGGGCCTTTTACAAAACCGTATAGCGAAACAGAGATAAAAACCGATTATGCCATTAAAATTAATGAATATACAACAAAGAATCTATCGCTAAAAAGAACAATTCTGCAAAATTTCATATTCATCGGGCCTTTAATATTTATGATTTTCTTACTTTTAAAAAAATTAAACCAAAGAAAGATATATGGATATTCCTAGAAGCATAATCTTGAACTTAAAAAGAGCGCATATTTCTATAATCATTAAAAAACAAACAATTTGCAAAGCTATTAAAAACATTTAAAAAGATGGGTGGTTATTTATAAGCTGTGTTTGCAAAATGGGCAATAAACGGCTAGGATTAATAATAATTGGCTTAAGCATATTATTCAGCTTGCTGTTATGGGCTTTTAATAATCAGGTCAGTCAGCTAAAAGCAGATTCTTGTGCTTACCCTGACACTTGCGATGCTACTCACGAACCGCCATTTTTAACGCATGGCGGAATAGCAGTTGTTGTTGCAACTCTAAGCTTGGGAACCTATTTATTGTTTTTTGAGAAATCCCATAAAACATTAATAAAGAAATTGAAGGAAGATGCTTCAATAAAGTCAAGTGAAGAAAGATTTAATCTTATTCTAATGGGATTGAATGAAGATGAGAAAAAAGTATTGACAGCTGTTAAAGAACAGGATGGAATTACCCAGCATACTTTAGGCATTAGAACTAATCTTCATAAATCAAAATTAAGCATAATTGTTGGAATATTGGAAGAAAAAGGCCTTATTAAAAAAGAAAAAAAAGGAAAAACAAACCAGCTCTTTTTAAGAATTAATTTAACTGATTCATCAAATCAAAATAAACCGTTATAAACCGTCTAAAGCCAGAATTCTAAGGAATTAGCCCTTTTTCAAAGAACGGTTTAGGGGCAAAGGAATATATAATTGCTGCTTGTTCTAAGGTTTATGAAATACAAGCTCGAATATGTTTTGGGAGTCATTGGCATCGCAGCGGTGCTGGTGCTAATATACCTTATTTTAAGATGAGAGGAAATAAGAGGAGGTTGAAATAAATGAAGAAAAAACACGTTCATTCCGTTCATAAAAGGAATAAAAACAAAATAAAAAAAGTAAGATTGTGGCAGACATCAACAGCGGTTTTAGGAGTCTTGCTAATATTGTCTTTTTTCATAGGCGGATTTGGCAAATCTGCAGCGTCTAAGATGTCAGCACAAGCGGTCGCAGACAAAACTGTCAATTTCATTAATGAAAATCTGATGCAGGGACGCGGGACAGCAAAGCTTAACGGTGTCGAAGAATCTAATGGTATGTATTTGCTTAAGTTGAATATAGGCGGGCAGGAAATGGAATCATATGTTTCAAGCGATGGCAAACTCCTATTTCCACAAGTAATAGATTTGACAAAGAAACCACAGTCACAGCAGCCGCCAGAAACACAGGATACACAAACAAATATTCAAAAATCTGACAAGCCAAAAGTTGAATTGTTTGTAATGTCTCATTGTCCTTATGGCACTCAAATGGAGAAAGGAATACTGCCGGTTGTTAAAGAACTCGGCAACAAAATCGATTTTGAGCTGAAATTTGTCAATTATGCAATGCATCCTACTCAAGGAGAAGTGGAAGAGCAATTAAACCAATATTGCATACAAAGAGATTACAATGACAAATATCTCGCATATTTAGGCAAGTTCCTTGAAGCAGGCGATGGGAAAGAGGCTCTCAGCGCAGTTGGGCTTAGCGAGGCAGATATCAGCGGGTGTGTGCAGGAAACTGATAAGGAATTCGATGTTATTAAAAACTTAGAAGATAAATCTTCGTGGTCAGGCGGAAGATTCCCTCAGTTCATGATATACGATGCAGACAACAAAAAATATGGTGTTAGAGGCTCGCCAACCTTAATCATAAACGGGCAGCAAGCTCAAAGTGGAAGAGATGCTCAAAGCTTGCTTAACACAATATGCGGTGCTTTTGATGGCAAACCAGAAGAGTGCAACACTGATAT
>JAAOYE010000095.1 GCA_018221175.1 Candidatus Woesearchaeota archaeon | reverse complement strand
CAGGAGCCAGAGCCATCACAGGATTCTGATACAACTTCTCGAGCCCCTACAGGAGGATTATCAGAAGTCAGCTGCTTTCCAGATTGGGAATGTGGAAATTGGTCAGAGTGCTTCCCACAAGGATTCAGGTACAGAGAATGCACAGACAGCAACAATTGCAGCTCAACATTTTTAAGACCGGAAGTATCAGAATTATGCGACTACACACCAACTTGTGATGATGAAATACAAAATGGAAACGAGACTGGAATAGATTGTGGCGGAAAATGCCCGCAAATGTGCGAATTAAAGCCGACATGCAGCGATGCAATACAAAATCAAAACGAGCAGGGAGTAGACTGCGGCGGCGAATGCCCACCATGCCAACTGCACGAATCATGCTATGACGGCTTAAAAAACCAAGATGAAGAGGGAGTAGACTGCGGCGGAACTTGCGAAAGAAAGTGCCCTGCAGCAGAGCTTCCAACAATCCTTCAAAAAATAAACTGGAAAATACTCATCTGGACGCTGCTGCTGCTAATAGTCACCGGAGTAGGCTCATATTATGTGTATGAGCACAGATATCAATTCTTAAAAGAAATAAAAAAGATTAGAAAATTAATCAAAAGAAAGCTGCTTCTTGCAGCAGCAGACAAAGGCAAAATTCTGCTCGATAGACTTGACAAACTCGAACAAGAGTTGGCAAATATTCTGCCGCAAAAAGCGCTTGGAGAACTATCTGAAATCATAGACACTTACCTCATGCTTTTGCTTGAAACAGAAGAAGCTCTAACTCACAAGGAAATTGTTCTCAAACTAAAAGAATCAGAACTAGAAACACCACTAAAAGAAATACTCAAGAGCTACTATATTGACATGACAAGACTGGAGTTTTCAAAAGAAAAGCCTTCAAGCACATTCGTACAAGCACTGATATATGAAGCAAAAAGCCTAGTGAACACCACCTTAAAAACAAAGAAAAAGACACCTATAAGGTTTGAAATATTGTCTCAAATAATACCAAAAACACAGTCAGATCTAAACTATCAAAAAATAGTTGGCCTAAACCTTGGATTTTTAAACAATAATGTTGCAGAGATAAAAGAGGGATACACAAAAGTCTGCAGCGATATCGCATCTAAAAATATAAAAAGCAAATATGCTATAAACTCAGTTAAGAGGTTCCATAAACTATACAACTTCAAAAATGCACAGAAAAAATAAGCTAATGATATCAGTATTGGCATTCATCTTAATAATTTATGCAGTAAATGCACTAAACTTCATAACACCGCCAAACATTAACAACTTGACGCAAGCAAAAGATGATGTCATCTGCTCGTGGGCAACATCAGGAGATACAACACAGACAAATGTTTCCTGGTACAAAAATTCTGTATTTGAAGTAAAACACGCTTCAGTTGGCACAAGTTCAGACATCCTTACCAAAAACTACACCCAAAGAGGAGAAAACTGGACTTGTGAAGTTACAATAACAAACACTACATCAACACTTGCACAAAACACGTCTGTAATAATCCAGAACTCTGACCCAAACAGCCTTGCAATGTACAACCAGTCAAACGACGCGAATCTTGGAAACACAACCGCGTTAAACGAAGACACAACATACAACTTTTACTTAAACGCTACTGATTATGACAACGACCCGCTCTCATACTCCTTTGACAACTCAATAAACGCAACGCTAACTAGCGGAGGATTATTCAGCTGGACACCTGATTATTATGATAACGGAACAAACAACGTCACATTGTTAGTATTTGATGACCAATCTCCTGATGTAGGCACAGACGGATTCATTTTTACAATGATAGTTGCTTTAGTAAACGACGCCCCCGTATTTTCTCCATCCCTGCAATACCAAAACTCAACAGAAGGCACATATTTTGAATATGTGATCTCTGCAGCAGATGAAGAAAGCAATTTTCCATTAAATTTTACAATAATAAGCGATGATGGGATCGGGCTTAACCTAACCTTCTTAAACTCAACACATGCAAAGCTAAACTTCACACCAGATTTTTTAGACGCGGGAAACCATACAATCACAATTAAAGTGGAAGACTCTCTTGGCGCATCAAACCAAAGCTCATTTTTACTAGAAGTCAGCCCTATTAATCACGCACCGACATTTACATATATTCAAAACGCTTCTGCAAACCAAAGCCAGCTTTTTACAATGAATATCAATGCCAGCGATATTGACATAAACGACTTATTAACGTTCAACATTTCATCACCTGGATGTCAATACACTGGCATTTGGAACATAACAACGCTTTCAAACTCTTCAAACAACTCAGTTGGACTAATCAACGTGACACTAACAAATCAGCACATTGTATGCAAAAATGTCACCTTAAGCGTTACAGACTCAAAAGAAACAACACAGCAGACATTGACATTAAACATAACAAACCTAAATGACGCTCCGATAATATATGACAACAGCACTTATGGAACAAACACTTTTGGAAACATAAATATAACAAACATCACAGCTTATCCTTTAGTTGAGTTCAGATACAGAGTTAACTTTACAGATATTGACAACTTAACTTATGAAGGGGAAAACTATACAATAACTGACAATTCGACTTTATTTAACATCAACCAAACAACAGGCCTTATAGCATTTATCCCTAATCAAAGCATTGCAAACCAGACATTTCTAATACTGCTAAACTCATCAGACGATGACGGGTTATGGACAACAAAAACCATGGTTTTAAACATTAAAAACAATTCAGCGCCCGTTATCATCCCCCAAACACCAAACATGACTGGTTTTGAAGACGTGACTTTTATTTATGATTTTAACGCGTCTGATACTGAAGGAGACAACATAACATATTCTATAAATTATTCAACAATCTCCACACTTAACATAGACACAGTTACAGGCATAATCAACTTTGTCCCAAACCAAACCCATATAGGAAACCAAACGATAACTGTTCGCGCAACAGACACTCTTGGAACATATGACCAAGACACATTCATACTTCAAATCAACAATACTAATGATGCTCCAATACTATATAACATGTCTCTTCCTATATTTGTTGAAAACATCACAGCCAACTTCACAATTTTGGCAAGTGATGAAGACTTGTCGCTTCCAAGCACATACGAAAACCTAACGTTTTGGGTGATATTTTTAAACTCAACCACAAACTACACAGACTTTTTTAACATAACCAAAATCAACAGCACTGCTGGCAGAATTGTATTCACACCAAACGCATCGCACCCAGGAAATTACACTGTAGAATTTGGAGTTAATGACAGCCAAACCCTGTTTGACAACAAAACATACAACTTCACAATTTATCCTCCGAGCCTGCCGCCGCAAATAATAAATATCACGCCGCATGACACTCCAACAAATTTTTCATGGGCAAATGCGTCTCTATACCCTGGATACACAGATATAAACGCAACTGAAGACGATACAATATTATTTAACCACAGTACCTACAACGCAGAAGCAAATGAGACTCTTAGCTACTTTTGGTATTATGATCAAAGCCAGGCGGCATCAACTTACTCCTATTCAAGATACTTTGATTTTTCAAGCGGTGGAACCCACAACGTCACACTCAGGGTTGAAGATGACAAATATGGGTTTGATACTTTCTCATGGATAGTTGATGTTGGAGAGTACAACAGGCCTGTACAATACATTGGCGACCCTAACAATCTAACAATCACTGCAAACACGCATTATCCTGACAATTTATATCTTAGAATAAATAATGCGACAGGAGTATTTTATGATCCTGATGATGACGCCAACCTAAATGGCTTGCTTGACTTAAACGAGACAAACACTTTGTCATATGCATACACATATCTTTCTGGCAACGCAGGCATACTAAACATTCAAATCGCTGGAGAAAACATCACATTTATCCCTGCAGGAACCGGCACAGTCAGGTACTCCTTTACTGCAAGCGATGGATTTTCAAATGTAACGACAAATCCTGTACAGTTCAATGTATCATACACCCCGGTAACAGAGCCTGTTGTTATCACAAGAACAAAGACAAAGCCAAAATACTACCAAATCGAAGTAGAAAAAATAATCAATCTGGATATTCTTGCGCCACAAGCAGTTACGCTTTATGAAAACAACACAGCAAGAGTGCCTATCACAATAAAAAACACAGGAAACATCTCTATACATGGAATAACGCTTACATCATCTTCTCAAAATGATGAGATTGAGATGAGCTTTAAAAAAGATTTCATTGAAACATTGGGGATAGGTGAAGAGACAAACACAGAGCTTGAAATCACATCCTACCGAAGCCAAGGAACTTACGAGGTTGAAGTAAAGGCTAGCGTTGCCCAGCCAAGTTTTTATGACACAGCACTAATTGTTGTAGCCTCTATTGAATCAGACGCAGGAGATATTGCAACTGCAAAAACTAAAATTGCATACGCTCAGGACCTTCTCAGCTCAAATCCGAAATGCCTGGACTTAAACGAGATGCTACTTGACATACAAAAAAATATTGACGCTGGAAAACTCGCGCTTGCTTCAAAGAAGCTTGATGATGTAATAACAACATGCAGATACTTAACCTCTCAAAAAGAGCTTATAGAAGAATCCCCAAACATTATCTCAGTAAACATCAATAGGATAAGAAACAACACAAACTTATTTTATTCAATAAGCATCATCATCATCATTTCAATTCTGGGAACCGTCTTTTCTATATACTACACCAATAAAAAGCAGGAATGAATTTATCTCAAAGAAATCGGGATTTTTTCTTCTTTACTTACTGTAGCGTTTTTTAAATGCTGCAGATATCTCATTAATACAGACTTATAGTATGCTTTTTTGTCTGAGTTCAACTTTTTATAATGCTCAAGCATCCTCTTATATATCCTGGTTGCTTTTTCAAAGTTTTTTTGATGAATTTGATTATACCCAATCATTATGCCAATATTGAGGTTTTCTTCCTCAGAATCCAAGGCTTTTAAAAACAAGCTGCTAGCATCCTCCTGCTCATGGTCATCAAGCTTTAAAAACACCTTGTTTATTTTAACAATAACCTGGTGCAGCTCTTGCTGATTTCTTTTTCCAGCCTCGTTTGCTTCTTTTATTAATTGCAGCAGATATGGAAGATGGCTGCAAAAATAATGAAAGTCTTTTAAGTATTTCTCTTTTATTTTTGATGGTAAAATATTATAGTATTCTGTTGCCTTAATAACATCCTCTTTTAAAATTTCTTTTTTTGCATTATAATTTTTTTTGATTTTATCAATGCTCTTAACAAAGCTCTTCTCAATTTTTTCCTTGTCTTTTTTGGACATCTTTTCCTCTTTTGAAAGGATGTCTGCTTCTTTTTGAGTATAGATTTGCTCCACAACATGCTTTGTGTCTTCTAAAAACCCATAAAGGTCTTCTTTTTTAAATTCTTGATTGTTGTAATCAACTTTTATAAAAAAATTAAATAGTTTTCTGATTTTTGAAAGTATATCAGTTCCTATATTAAATGAACGAAGCTTTTCAAGTATTTCAACCTCTGTAAGCATGCCGGTATCTGTTAACAAAACCCTAAAATAATTAATATAAGAACTCTTTATCTGATTGTATAAAAACAGTTTGTCTTCTTTTTCAATGACATCTTCTATTTGCTGAAGCTTTTTTGAAATTGCCTTGTAAAGCTCTTTTTCAAATTTCTCCTGCTTTTCAAATTTTTTTCTAAAAAACATTTTGCATCATGGAAAAACCCTAAACCTCGTGTTTGAAAGCAGCCAATTAAAAAATATTATGACAAAGGCAGCTGTTACAAAAATCGAAGAAAGCTTAACCTCTTTAAAACCTTTTTTTGAATCTCCCTTTACAATTTCTACAATGTTTGACACTCTGTTTTCATCATCAACATTAATATATTTTGATGCAGTCCTGTTTGAAAGAAGCATCAATTCGTCTGAATTTAACTTTGAGATTAGTCCTTTTGCTTTGGGAACGCTTAAAAAACTCCCTCCTGCAGTTGTTCCTACACCAACGGTGAATATTTTCACATGCTCTTCAACTGCTTTTTTTAATGCTGATGAAAGAGGTATCCCTACTGTATCATGCCCGTCTGAGAGTAAAATGATAATTTTTGTCTTGTTTGATATTTTAAGCCCTTCTATAGCTGAAACTATTGCAAGGCCGATGTCTGTTCCTGTATTTGATATCTCAGTTTCATCAATGAGTGTGAAAAGTGCGGATTTATCTCTTGTTAGCGGGCTGCTTTTGATTATCTCTCCTCCAAAACTAATAAATCCCAACTCTGCCCCTTCAATATTTGAAACGATATCCTTTGATATCTCTTTTGCAACAGTGTGCCTATCAGGAAAAAGGTCTCTGGCATTCATGCTAGCGCCAGAGTCCAAAAGAATGTAGTAATCTGAGTTTGAAATGTCTGATAGAGTCCATAAACTTAAATCCATCAATGACAAAATCATAAGACTCATTGCGACTACTATAAAAAATAAGGGGGTAAAATTTTTTGATATAACCCTTTTTCCTGATGTCACTCTTTTCATTGCAGAAAAATTTCCAAAAATCAAAGCTCTTCTCTTTGAATGAAACAAAAAGATGAAATGAAGAAATATTATGAGTAGTATAACTAAAAAAAGCAGAGCCATATACGGGTTTCCAACTGTCATTTCAAAATTTGCTGCCATTATCTTACCCTTACTCTTTTTTCTAAAAATTGAATGAGCGGATTAAAATGCTCTTGGTTTGTTTGAAGAGTGAGCACAGTTGCCTTTGCATTCTTAAAAGATTTTCCAAGTGCTCTTTCCTCATCGTCAATATTGTTTTTGTAGATGTCATAATGCTCTTTTGTATCAATAAGAATTTTCTGATGAGATGTTGGATCTTCAATTACAAAGTATCCTGCATTAAGAGGAAGAATTCTATCGCGCGGATCCCTGATATTTATGCCGATAATATCATACTGCAGTGCGACAACTTCCAAATATTTTTGCCATCCTTGTGCAAGGTTTATGAAATCTGAAAATATTATTACAAGCGCAGGTATTTTAAGAAGGGCAAGAGCTTGTCTTAATGCATTTTTTAGATTTGAGCCGCCGCCATAGTTTTTTGGGTTTGAAAGTTCGTTTATTATGTTATAGTACTGCTCTGCGCCTACTTTTGGTTTTACAACTTTAACTATACCTTCATTAAACATGCAAAGACCAATAGCGTTTCCTTCTCTTTGTATTGCAAATGACAGCCCGGATATAATTTCTGCAGCATATTCACATTTCAAGCTTTCACCTGATGAAAAAAGCATAGTGTCAGAAACATCTAAAAGAAACAAAACATTTACTGCCTTTTCCTCAGTAGTCTGTCTTATCAATAATTGATTTGCACGAAGCGTTGCCTTCCAGTCTATTCTTTGTGCATCATCCTCTATAGTGTATTTTCTATAGTCTTCAAACTCCATTCCCCTATTTTTAAATTCGCTCACTAGATTTCCAACTAGAAGTTTGTTAAGTACGTTTTTGTGAGCAGAGAAATTCTGCTTTTTTGAGTACGGCGAGAGGTCTGCCTTAAACTCTTTTAGTTTCATTTTTACAAAGCTTTGATTTTAATGAATAGGAACTGATGACAAGATTTCATCGATGATGTTATCTACATCAATTTCTTCTGCTTGTCCTTCATAATTTAAGATTAGTCTATGCCTAAGAGTTATATGTGCAACTTCTTTTACATCATGCGGCGTCACATAAGGCCTTCCGTTAAGAAGCGCCATTGCCTTTGAAGATATATACAATGCAATCGTGCCTCTTGGAGACGCTCCGTATTGAATGTATTGCCCCAACTTCACACCATATTTTTTTGGATTTCTTGTGCAGTCAACTATTCTTACAATATAATCTTCAACCTTTTTGTCAAGATATACTTTTTTCACAAATTCTTGGAGATTGATTATTTTTTGCGCATCTAAAAGCGGCCTTATCTTAAACTCGTCAAAATGATAAATTGTCATGTTTTTTCGAAGTATATCTGCTTCTTCATCAATGTTTGGGTAACCCATTTTAATCTTGAACAAAAACCTGTCAACTTGAGCTTCTGGCAGAGTATATGTACCAAGGTTTTCAAGCGGGTTTTGTGTTGACATTACAAAAAATGGCCTTTGAATCGCAAATGTTTCTTTTCCGATTGTCACTTGCCTTTCCTGCATGCCTTCAAGAAGAGCTGATTGGACTTTTGGCGGGGCTCTGTTGATCTCATCTGCCAGGATGAAGTTTGCAAAGATTGGCCCCTTAACAGTATAAAATCCTTTTTTCTCGTCATATGCCGTAATTCCTATTATGTCTGATGGCAAAAGGTCTGGAGTGAACTGAATTCTTGAAAAGTCGCATCCCATTATCTTTGAGAGTGCTCTAATAGTTAGAGTTTTCCCAATTCCAGGAACACCTTCAACAAGACAGTGGCCATTGCAAATAAGTGCCAAAATCATGGTGTTGACAACATCTTTTTGCCCTACTACTATTTGGGACATTTCTTTTCGAATTGCTTCAAAAAGCACACTATAGAGCTTTATCTTATGTATAATCTCTTGGTTGCCCACTGTTTGACCAGATAGACCAGTCTGACCTTGTGCTGTCTGCATTTCACCCCTTTTATTTTCTAATCCCATATCAACCCTCTTTTTATTTATAGTTCTAACTTGATTCCCAGCTTTTTTACCTCCTTAACAAGCCTTGTAGCTCCTTCTATCTTTTTTTGTATATTTGCCTCAAATTTTGAGATTGCAGGCTGCGTAATGTTAAGTTTTTTTGCTATTTCAGTCTGCTTTAATCCTTGTTGTCTCAATCTTAGAATCTCCATTTCTTTGTCTGTGAGCATATATATAACCTATATAAGTTATAGTACTTTTATAAATTATATAAATTTTAGTCATAATATAATCTATAAAACCTATACAAACAATATAACTTATAATAGTTATATATAAAGTTTGCGAAAGCGAAAGCTAGATTAAATTTAAATAAAAGAATCTTTAAACGTCTAAGTTGACAACTTCTTTCGCGTGCTTTTCTATAAACTCACGCCTTGGCTCAACCTGATCACCCATAAGAATAGTAAACATTTCATCTGCCATCACAGCATCTTCTATTTCTATCTTCTTAAAAGTCCTACGCTCTGGATCCATAGTTGTATTCCATAATTGCTCTGGATTCATTTCCCCAAGACCTTTGTAGCGCTGGACAGTCATACCAGAAGAACCCATCTTCTTTGTGATGCTGTCTTTTTCTTTATCATTTAAAGCGTAAAGTTTTTGATTGCCCTTTTTTAATAAATAAAGAGGGGGTTGTGCAATGTAAACATGCCCGTTTTCAATCAAAGGCTTCATATATCTATAAAAGAATGTAAGGAGTAGTGTTGATATGTGGGCTCCATCAATATCAGAGTCTGTCATGATGACAACTTTGTGATATCTTAGCTTTGACAAATCAAATTCTTCTCCAATTCCGCACCCAAGTGCGGTAATTATTGTAACTATTTCATTGTTTGCAATTACTTTATTAATTCTTGCTTTTTCAACATTGAGGAT
>JAAOYE010000094.1 GCA_018221175.1 Candidatus Woesearchaeota archaeon | reverse complement strand
GCGCCTGATACATTGTCTTCGTAAAGAGATTTCTTATGAAAAGCATTAATGTCAAAAATAGCGTTTGCTTTTATATCAATTAGGCCGCTGTATGTTTTTTCATCCTTGAAGCCGTCAAAATAGTCGACTTGGGCTTTTAACTTGATGTCAACCACATCTTTTGGTATTACTATGTATGTGCATGATATCTTGTTTCCGCGCTTAAGTGTGCCTGTTGAAATTATCGAGTTGTTTTCTCCTTTTTCGCATGCGCCTGATACTTTCTCTATAAAGATTTCTTTTGGAAAAGAATCTGTGTATTTTACGTTCTTGGCGTCTAAATCGCCGGTGTTTAATACATCTATGTCAAAATTAATTTTTTCTCCAACATCCACAGTTGGTGTTTTTGTTGTTCTAGTAATTGATATTACCGGCTTGTAAAAAGATATTGAGATGCGAGCGCTTGTTTCGTCAGTTAGAGAATCCCAGTTGGTGTCGTTTAGGCAAATCTTGACAAGTTCTCCACCATTGCATTTGCCTAGTCCGATAATATATAAGTCATCGTTGTGAGCAACTGACATGCTGCTAGTTGAGAGCTTGAAGCTAAACGATTGTTCGTCAATTACAAGGCTGTCTCCAGCATATACCCAGTCTGAGAATTTTTCTTCGATTCCAAAGGCTGCCGGCGTTAAGAATAGTGAAGCGATGATTACAGCAATAAATGCTTTTTTCATTTTATTCCTCTTCTATGCTTGGAACAATGTCTGATGCTTTTTCAATGATTCTGTTTGGTATAAATCCTATTGCCTTAAACAAGGCTGTGTTTGGATATATTTGTATGTCTTTTGTTCTTATCTTTTTTATGAGTGCTTCTGGGCCCTCATCCATCATCATATCCATGAATATCATCATAAATAAGAATCCTTTCATGTCGTTTTCAGAGTTTAGGTTAAGTTCTTGCATCATCTGTTCTTTTGCCCTTTCTTTTGCCACGTCTTCAAGGTTTTCTGGTATTGGCATTCCGTCCAGTTTTTTTGGCATTTCATCAAGCAGGAAATCTAGTGGCGAGTCTGAGTTTAGCATGTCAAAAATCTGCTCTTTTGTTATGTTCATCTCCATATCTCCTCTGTAAACTACGCCGTCTTTAAGGCTGTCGTCAAATGCTGACAGGTTGAATATCATTACTTTGTAGTATTTTGCTGTGAGTTGTGAGAAGTCTTCTGTTTCTATGCTTTGTTTGATTGTTTCAATTTCACTTTTTGAAATAATGTTTAATGAATTCATACTTGATATGTCTACAAAGCTTACAGCTGTGTACACGTTTTCGCTGTTTTTTAAGACCATGAGCTTGTCTTCTGTCAAAAACTTTTCTTTTAGCTCCATTGCGTCTTTGAATACAAAAAACGTTGCTAGTCCTAAAACAAGTGAGATTATCAGAAATGACAGCATTAGCGCTTTAAACGCGTTTTTTACAAACGAAAAAATTAGAGCTATGATTACTGCAACTATTACAATGATTATAACTGCCTCTATTTGCACTAATGCACCTCTTTTAAGAAATATGGAAGTCTATTGTATATAAACGTTTTTGTTAATTTTAAGAGAATTAGCTAAAATTCTATCCTCTACTAACTCTTTAATTTTAACATATTCAGCTGTGCCTATTGAAAATAGTGTCTGGCTCCCATGCCCTCTGTCTTTTTGCTGTTCATCTAAATCATAATCTGTAATGGCAGCGACTCCTGAAAGCTCTTCCCAGCATTCATCTATTAATCTTTTAGCTCTTATTGCACTTTTCATTCCTTTTTTGAAGTTTTCTGATGCCATTATTATTAACCAAACATATCCATTTGAGGATTTACAACATAATTTGCTGCTTTTTCAATATCTGCTCTATGTGGAAGTGTTTTACCTATTCTATCTTGAATTTTATTTAGTTTATCAACACCTTTTAAGATGGTTCTAGCAATTATTTCTTGCGTCGACCATGCATTAAGTTTTGTTTTTGTATATCTATCTCCAATAAAATCAGATGTTCTTGAGTGATTTAGCCCTGCTAAAAAATATACTGCTTCCCATTGATTAAGATCTTCAAATATTTCAGATGGAATATTGTCCGCATATTTTAGTCCATCAATAATTGTGTATAATACATTTTTCCCTGCTTTTTTTCCATCCACTCCTTTCTCTTTTTTTGGGTTAAAAGTAAAATATAGCTTTTTTTGAAAATCTGTTTCAACCTCAACGCCACTTCTACTTATGTATTCAGTAATATATGGTACTAATTCATCTCTTGATTTTTGATCTAATCTTTCATGAGAAATATTTGTAGGCTTGCTATTTAGAAGTATATCTACCAAATTATCTTTATCAACTTTTTCAGATACATCATTCAATCTTTCAATTAAGTTATCATGCATAAATGTAGGTTAATTTTCACCTTTATAAACCTTTCGCTTTTGTTGTCACTAATTAGTAATAATATAGAATTATCCGATTAAGACAGCGTTAACTGTTGCTTCCTGACCCGGCCTTGATGTAACTTTTGCCTGGCCTTTTTCTGTGTCAATAATTGTGCCTTTTGTTATGATGTTTCGCCTGACATAGTGCCTGTTTGCAGGGTTTTTTACAACAGACTTAATCTTTGTCTTATAGCACTTTTTAGTCTTTGGATTCATAACATTAGCAACACCTATATCTAAAAGTCTTGTCTTAAAGTTGCCGCCAAGAACCCTGTCAGCCCTCTTCTTTAATTCTCCTACTTTTGTGTGAGTTGGAATGCTCCCAATGTCTGATTTTCTCTTCTTTCTTAAAGAGATGTATCTCCCGCCTGTTGCCGTTCTTTTGCTTCTTGATTGGTCTATTGCCATAATTAACCTCATTTAATTTGGCAATGTTCAAAAATCAAAGATTTTTGTTGTGTTGCCATATTGTTCTTGAGAAAAAACGTTTTCTTTATAAAAGTTTTGAATTTGAAAAATTCAAAGCCCTGAAAATAATTTTATTTTCTTCGGTTTCTTTTACTTGTGCTTATTTTTTAACTTGTCATATGCTCTTCCTACAATCTCTTTTTTCCAACCTGTATCTTTTAGTTTTTTTAGCATTGAATGGTCGCTGTGGCCTCTTTCTTTGCCTGTTTCTAAAAATCGCAAAATCTTTTCTTCGCTTTGGTTTTTAGCATGTGTTGTGTGATGATGTTTTTTTCTTTTTTTGTGATGGTGATGGCGCTTTTCTTTAGGCTCATCCTCTTCATCATCTTCGTCATCGTCATCGTCAATCCCCCTAAGTCTTATAGCATAAGCTGTTGCGATTGCTATTATCAAAAGAGAAAAGACAATTAAAACTGGAAACACCCATTTAACTGCGCTAACTGATTTTTCTTCATCTTCAGTTGTTTTATTAGCAGCAGTTACCCCTTGTGTTTCTTGTATAGTATCTGCCAATACTTCATCAACTTCTTCAGTTTTACTTACTTCTTGTATTGTTTCATTCCCTGCAGTTTCTTGTGCAGCTTGTTCTTCAGGAAGCAATGCAAGAATCTTAAAGTAGCTAAATCCTGGTGTTTTTGCCTCAAAGTAATAGTTTCCGCTGTCCTCTTTTGTTTTTGTTGTTTCTAGCTCAGTCCAGCTTGTTGTGAACCTGTACATCCTGATATAGCTTGGGTGAAGATTATTGTCACTAATCCATTTTTTTGTTAGCTTAAATTTGATAGTTGCATCAGCTAAGTCTTCTGCGCCTTTTAACTGCTTAATTTGGAAGTACTTGAAGACTTTCTCATCGCTTTTTGGGCCTATTGTGCCTGTTGGTTTTGTATCATATTTTTCAAAAGTGAACTTCACGCTTTCATGAGTTTTTGTAAGAGTTACTAATGCTTCATACAGGTAAAAACCATCATCTGTTATTGACACTTTTGTTTCTGTCCCGTTTTCTATCTTTGCAAGGGTTATTGATACTTTGTCAAGAGATATGGAGCCTCCACCTGAACTGCTACTGCTGCTTGAACAAGTCTGTGTTTCTTCATCTGTTGTTGCAACGCCAATAAGATAGCATAAGCGACTTGTTGACCTTTTCTGGCTGCCTGCAATGCAAGTATTCCATGAACTCCAGTCACCCCATGTTTGGGTGCATGTGCTAAGAGTTGTTTCGTTCACTACGTTTGTTATAGCACTGATATTCTCATTGCCGTATTTGTCTACAGCTGTAAGTGCGTAGTAGTATGTTGTGGTTGTGTTTTTTTGCGAGGTGTCAATATAAGAAATCCCTGTCTCGTTTGCTGCCAAAAGCTTTGAACTGTCCAGATTCGTGCTGTTTATCAGAGTTGTGCTTCGGTAGATATTGTATTTAGTAACATTAAGGTTTGTGTCCGCTGTCCAGTCAAGATAAACTTTCCCCCTAGCATCTTGATATGATGATGTAAGGTTTACAAGGGTAGCGTTGATTATTGGTGCAGGTATCCCACCAACACTATAGTTTGTGAAATGAGTAACATTAAATATGTATGTGTCCCCGTCTTGAATTTCTGTACAGATATTTGCCGGACACTCAGCCCCGTTAAGGTATGGCGTTCTATTGCTTAAGCTTAAACTATCGGCGTTGTAAATAGTTATTTCTGCTGATTTGTTAAACCCAGGTACCAAGTCGCTTCTCACACTAACAAGGTTTGAAGCAATATTTAATGTTGCATTCACGTCACCATCATTTAGGTGAGCACCGCTTGCAGTTACTGCTTCTAAGAAATTCAATATACCAAGCGATGAATAAACAAACTTTACTGTTGAATTTGTGATATTATAGCCAGAAATATTCATGTTTTCAATAGTAGTACCGTTGCTTACAGCCAAAACATCTAAATCTGTTGTATAGTTTTGCAGCTGACAGTTTTTAAT
>JAAOYE010000093.1 GCA_018221175.1 Candidatus Woesearchaeota archaeon | reverse complement strand
TTTGATATTAAAACTCCGCCGTCAAGCTGGACTGTCTGCACAGTAGTTGAGTTGTCATCCTGCAGTACAGTTGTGTTTCCAACTTTCATATAAAATGTTGAGTTGCTAGTATTTGTGTGGTTGACTAGATACTTTAATTGAATAGTCATTTGAGTTATGTTTCCAGGTATATAAACTGAGGTATATATGTTTATAAGTCCGTCTATTGATGGAAAATAATATTTTGTGTATCCTTCAGGTGCTGCCTGATACATTTGCTTTGTGGCATAATCAAACCTGATAAGTCCGCCGCTAATGTATGCGATGTCAAAATTTGTGTCAGGAATAAACACTATTGAAACATTGTTTCTGCTGCCAGAAGATATATCGCTAATGCAAGAGCTTAAATCCCATGCATTTGCCTGCATAGGACTTGATGTTCTGTTCAAGTCTCCATTGCATTTGTTGTCATTGAAATAAATCATGAACTGGTCTCCTGAAATGTCTCCAATCTCCATCTCCATGTAAATATTTGTAAGCACAGCATCTGAAGGGATGTCGTCTGTGAATTTAGATATGTTTCCCTGCCCGATAAAACCTCCAAAAAAGATGTATGCAGAATCTTTTTTTTCATCAAGCCCTTGAAGATAAACTTTAGAGGCAGAACCCCTTATAGGCTTGAATTTCTCAATCCCTGATATCAAACGCTTGGATGTAAACAATGTTTTTGTCACAGGCAAAGCGTTTGAATAGACTTCTTCTTCATTTACAACTATAGAAAACCCATATCTTGAAGGAATAAGCTGCGCGCTAATGTTTTCTGCTAAATTCTGGGCCTCAGTCGTCTTATTTAGCACATAAAGCTCGCCTATTGTTTCTAAAATCGTCTGATTAGTATTATTTACAACACCATCTTGTATGAGCTGTTTTAGATAAGAGTTGTTTAGCTCAGACGTTTTTATAACAGAAAAACCTTTTACTACATCATAAGACATGTATGAAAGGTCTGGAATCTTTTCTTCCTGGATAAAGTTCTGGGAAAAAAACACTAGCGCAGTGACTATGATGAGTGCTCCAAATAGGGCGTCAGCTGTAAAAAATATCCCTTTTTTTTTATTTTTGTATGCTCCAAACATATATCATCATCTCAACGATTCTTGCAGTGACATTTATAGTTCCTTCTTTTAAAACCACAAACCTGCTGATTTTTGCAAGGTATGCTGGTGCTTCATCATCAATATTTGTGCTGTTTACACCTGGCTTTCCTAAAAAGTTCTTCTCTGTAATATTTAATACGTTTCCATTATAATCCCTAAAAAAAACAATGTAATGATACTTAGTTTTTAAAAGCGAACGCGACTTATCATAGCCTGTTTGATTGTCAGTCATATTTGAAAAAAGCGATGCTTTGGTAGCATTCAATACATTATCTCCGTTTGTAATTCCAAGTCTTACAATGTTTGACTCATTCCAACTAAGAGGGTATCCTGCGCCCATCAAATAATCTGAAATTGTCTTTGCCTCAGAAAGCAAGTCTTGGTGTACGTATTCACCTGATATGTTTTGGTTAGTGTAAAAATTGAAGTAAACAATTGAAATCATTGAAATTATTAATATAGCAATTACCAAATCCTGTACAAATGCCTGGGCTTTTTTATCCATTTTTTAACATGCAACAAGATTAACACAGACTTTTCCGCCTATGTTTTTTACTGTGTTTGCGCCTTTTTGAAGCTGTCCTGTGGCGTTTGGCGCAATCCCTATGAAATCAATATTATCATATGTTAAAATAACGTCTGGACCGCTTATTTGGATGTCGTAATCCACATTGTTTAAAGTAAGTGGCAGCTCAAAACTTCTAATATATCCTTCTCTGACTTTTGATGCTACAAGCAGTTCGTTTTCAACGCTGATAAGGACCTCTTTTGCCACCTCTATGTTTTGCTCGTCCCTTTTTTCTGTGTAAAAATAGTTTATCGTCGAAAGAAAAATAATCCCAACTAGGAAGGATACGCTTATCATAGTGATAAATTCAATAGCTACCTGCGCTTTAGATTTCTGTGACATTTACATAATCGCCCTCAGATTTTATTAAGATAAAGTGAACTCCTTGCTCTGAGCTGACACTTCCAGTGATATTAATAGGGGTTACCTGGATTATTTGCTGCACGACATTGTCTGGTGTTGTAAAATTTATTACGACTTCCCTATTGTTAAATTCTATGGACTCAATTCCTTTTGGAATAGAAACCTTGATAGTTGTTCTTGAAGGAGTTCCCTGATAATACATTTCCTCTGCTTTTTCAGCAATTTTTCTGGCAATCTGGGTGGCGTGAGAGGCTGCAATGTCTGACTTTATATTTTCAGATTC
>JAAOYE010000092.1 GCA_018221175.1 Candidatus Woesearchaeota archaeon | reverse complement strand
CTATAAATTCTTTAGTAAAATTTTATAAACCAAACTTGATTTCTCTGGTCTATGACTGACATCAATGCAAGCCAAAGGCATAAGCTAAAGGCTTTTGTAAAGAAAATTGGAGAATATAGAGGGAGACACACAGAACTCGTCAGCGTGTACATCCCTGCAGGCTATGATCTTAATAAAATAATCTCTCATCTTTCTGAAGAGCAGGGGACTGCTACAAACATCAAGTCAAAAGGAACACGCGATAATGTGATTGCATCTCTTGAAAAAATGATACAGCACCTACGCCTCTATCCAAAGACGCCAGAACACGGCCTAGCAGTTTTTGCAGGAAACGTGGCTCAAAGAGAGGGACAGCAGGATTATAAAGTCTGGAGCCTTGAGCCACCAACACCACTAAATCAAAGATTGTATCGATGCGACAAAGAGTTTGTCTTAGACCCGCTGCGCAAAATGGCAGAGGACAAAAACATTTATGGTCTTGTCGTGATGGATAAAAGAGAGGCAAACATAGCGTTTTTGAAGGGAAAAACAATTATTCCACTAACACAATCAACATCAGCAGTTCCTGGAAAAAGTCGTGCTGGAGGACAATCTGCTCAACGTTTTGAACGCCTAAGAGAAGGTGCAGCAATCGAATTCTATAAGAGAATAGCAGAGCATATGAAATCAAACTTTCTGGATAGAATAACAGAGCTTAAAGGAATAATAGTAGGAGGTCCTGGCAGAACAAAGCAAGACTTTGTTGAAGGAGGTTACATAACTGACCAGATAAAACAAAAAATCATAGCATTAAAAGACCTTTCATACACAGGAGAGTTTGGCCTCCAAGAACTGCTTGAAAAATCAGAAGATGTGCTTGCATCAGAAGACATAATGGAAGAAAAGCGAGCAATGCAGGCGTTTTTTGAAAAATTGTCCAAACAAGCAGACCTTGTGGCGTACGGAGAAACACAAGTAATGGAAGCACTAAAAATGGGCGCTGCTGACACACTATTAATCTCTGAAAGCTTAGAAGAAAAAAAGATTGAAGAGTTTGAAAAACAAGCAGAAATGATGAAAACGGAAGTCAAAATCATTTCAACAGAGACCCGCGAAGGCACCCAGCTAAAAGATATGGGCAAAGTCGGGGCAATTTTAAGATACAAAATAGAATGACAAGAATAGTAAAAAAAGCATTCAAAGAACTTTTTCCAGAAAAAGATTATAATTATGAGTCCACAATAAAATATTCTAAAGCGTTTTCTGCGTACAACGCAAATGTCAAGTACACTTCTTCAAAACTAATGTTTAGGATTTCACATGAATGGAAAGATGTATCAAACGAGATAAAAATAGGACTTATACAATCGCTTCTTTTAAAAATCTTCAAAGAGAAAAAAAAGACTACACAAATCGACCTTTACAACATTTTTTTAAAAAATCTGCATATATCTGCACCAAAAACAAATATTGACCCAGTTTTAAAGCAAAGCTTTGACAGGGTAAATGATAAATATTTTGCGGGAATGATGGACAAAACAAACCTTATATGGGGTGAAAAAAGCTTTTCAAGGCTTGGAACATATGAATATGGCTCTGACACAATCAAGATATCTAAAGTGCTTGAAAAAGACCAAAATCTCTTGGACTATGTTGTTTACCATGAAATGCTTCACAAAAAACTCAAATTCATACATACTTCTACAAAAACACGACACCACACAAAAGAGTTTAGAAAAAAAGAAAAAGGGTGGGAAGACCATGATGTTGAGGAAAAGCTAAAGGATTTTTTGAGAAAAGAAAGAAAAAGAAAATTGTTTTGGTTTTGACACGATAAAATCGTCAGGTTTTTAAATAGGCACAATTTTCTAAGGTGTTAGAGGGATTTATATGGAAACTCCAGGCAACGTAAAACTCCAAAGCATTGGCTCGCTAAAAAAAGGAAACTATGTAGTCATCGACGGCGTAGCATGCACAGTATTTGACAAACAGACATCAAGACCGGGAAAGCACGGACACGCAAAAGTAAGGATGACTGCAACAGGAATTCTTGACGGAAAAAAAAGAGTTATTGTAATGCCTGGCCACGACAACATCGAAGTCCCATTAATCGACAAGAGAAACGCACAGGTTCTTTCAATAGTAGGTGACATGGCAAACGTTATGGACTCAGAAACATACGAAACATTCGACTTAAAAATCCCAGAAGAACTAAAAGGACAGGTTGCAGAAGGAGTAACAGTTCTGTTTTGGGTAATATTAAATGATAAAGTTATCAAGCAGATCAAAAATTGATAAAATTTTTGGGATGTACCAAAAAACAAAGTTTTTTGAAGAACAGGTAAAGTGATTAATAATGGCAAGCAAATTCCCAGAAGCAGAAGCAAGAAGGTTCAAAAACATTTTTGTCTGCAGAAAATGCAAGTCCAAAATAAGGGCGCCAAACATGAAAGTATTAGCTGGCAAAGTAAAATGTAGAACATGCCTATCAAAAGCACTCAGACCTATACGTAAAAAATGACGTTTACTTCATTTTTCTCGGAGTACAAATGGGTTATTTTATTCTACTCAGCAATCATTCTTCTTATATATCTAAATCGAGAAAAGTTTGAGATTCAGGCAAAGATATTTGCGCTTTACAGGACAAAAAAAGGAATTAAAGCAATAGAGAAGTTTTCTTTAAAATACAAAGAGTTTGTGAAACTATTTGGATATACAGGCATCGGCATAGGATTTATAGGCATGATACTTATCTTTATCACTATTCTTAATGGATTATTCAAATTATTTTTTCAGCCTTCAGCACCAGCTGTTATCACACCAGTTCTTCCAGGAATAAAAATACCGGGCTCACCAATATTTCTGCCATTGTTTTACGGAATCGCCGCGCTTTTTATTGTTGTAGTTGTTCACGAGTTTGCACATGGCATAGTTGCAGCATCCCACAATCTTAAAATTAAAAGCACAGGAATGCTTTTTTTAGGACCAATTATCGGTGCGTTTGTCGAGCCTGACGAAAAAGAAGTGAAAAAACAATCAGATATTGTCCAATATTCAATCTTTGCTGCAGGACCATTTTCCAATATTGCAACAGGCTTACTTGTATTATTGCTTTTGCTATTTGTATTCTTTCCAGCACAGGGAGCGATGTCAAATGAATTCGGAGTAAGTTTTTTAGAGGTCCAAAATGATACGCCAGCGCAAAAAGCAGGGCTTTATCCAAACATGACAATAATCAAAGCAGACAACGTTGACGTAAATAATCTTAAGGATTTCATAACCTACCTAGAACCAATAAAGCCAAATCAGACAATAATCCTGTATGATAATAATGAAAATAATTACACGCTAATTACCACAAACCATCCTGAAGATGAAAAAAAAGGATATCTTGGAGTAATAGGAATTCATACAAAGTCTGAACTAAAATCAGATAGTATTTTTTTCAAACTGTTAAACAATTTCATTTCGGTTATAACAACCTTGTTTCAATGGGTGTTTGTACTAAGCATTGGCATTGGCCTTGCAAACCTTTTGCCTCTTGGCCCTGTTGACGGCGGCAGAATGCTTCAAATAGCAGCAGTAAAAATCACTGGTTCAAAAAAACGCGGCAACGAAATCTGGAGAAAAACATCAACATTTACTATGATGGCAATACTTCTCTTGATATTTGTGCCAATATTTAAGGCTGTGTTTGGGCTGTAAAGCTTTAAATAATCAAATCTTTTTCTTTTTCAAATGATTTCAATAATACTTGTCGAGCCAAAGGAAGCAGGAAACGTCGGCGCAGTAGCGCGCGTCATGGCAAATTTCGGATTTGAAAATCTGATTCTTGTAAACCCTAAGTGCAGCCATAAATCTGAGACTGCAAGAAGGCGTGCAAAGCATGCGCAAAAAGTTTTGGACAAAACAAAAGTCGTAAAGAAACTTCCTAAGATGGATTATCTAATCGCAACAACGTCAAAGATGGGATCAGACTACAATATAAAACGCACACCAATGCTTCCAGAAGACCTTGCAAAAAAAGTTCCAAGAAGAAAAAAAGTAGGAATAGTTTTTGGACGGGAATCAGACGGACTAACAAACGAGGAAGTTGAAGCCTGCGACTTTGTAGTATCTATTCCATCATCTAAAAAGTATGCAGCGTTAAACCTAAGCCATTCTGTGTCAATAATGTTGTATGAGTTTTTCAAACAAAAGGGTAAGAATAAAATTACTGATCACTTTGTCATGGCATCAAGAATAGAAAAAATTATTATTTTGAAATATTTAAACAAAGTCCTTGACAAAGTCACGTTTTCTACAAAAGAAAAAAAAGAGACCCAAAAAAGAGTCTGGAAACGAATCTTTTCAAAAGCAATGCTCACAAAAAGAGAAGCCTTTGCAGTGATAGGACTTTTGAAGAAGTTAAAGAAATGATTATGCACAGAAACAAAGTTTCTGGCATGCTAGAAATCTTTGATTTCTATCATTTCTTTTTGATTATCAATAAATT
>JAAOYE010000012.1 GCA_018221175.1 Candidatus Woesearchaeota archaeon | reverse complement strand
TACAAACCTTACAAAACAAGATGTTGAGCCAAAAATCAAAGAGCTTGTCAACTCGCTTTTCAAAAACGTTCCTTCAGGTGTTGGAAGCGAATCAAAAATAAGACTATCAGACGAACAGCTTGATGATGTTTTAAACAAAGGAGCGCTTTGGGCAGTTGAGAATGGTTATGGTAACAAGGAAGATTATGAGAACTGTGAAGAAAATGGGCATATGAAGACTGCTGACGCTTCAAAAGTAAGTCAAAAAGCAAAAAGCAGAGGAAGACGCCAGCTTGGAACACTAGGTGCTGGAAATCACTTTTTAGAAATCCAGATTGTCGACAAAATATATGACAAAGAGACTGCAAATATTTTTGGTATTGAAAAAGAAGGACAAATCACTGTTATGATTCATTGTGGTTCAAGAGGGCTTGGCCACCAAGTATGCTCAGACTATCTTAGAAGCATGGAGGACCAGTATCCAGATATTATGAGGTCTCTTCCAGAAAAAGACTTAATCTATGCGCCTGCAGGCTCAAAGCTAGCTGATGATTATTTTAAGGCTATGAGCGCAGCTGCCAACTATGCATGGGCAAACAGGCACATAATCGGCCTCATGGTTAGAAAATCGTTTAATGAGATTTTTGGAGACAGGGCAAAGCTAAAAACAATTTATGATGTGGCACACAACATTGCAAAACTTGAAGAGCATGAAATAGGTGGACAGCTAAAAAAAGTTTGGGTGCACAGAAAAGGCGCAACGCGTGCTTTTGGTCCTGGAAGAAAAGAAGTGCCAGAAGCCTACAGGGATGTTGGCCAGCCAATAATCTTGCCTGGCTCTATGGGTACTGCAAGCTATCTGCTTGCTGGAACACAAAAAGCTATGGAAGAAACTTTTGGCTCAACAGCTCACGGTGCTGGCAGAGAAATGTCAAGACATGAAGCAATTAGGCGTTTTAGAGGAGAAAACATAAAAAATGATCTTGAGAAAAGAAATATTTATGTGAAATCTGCTTCATGGAAGGGAATAGCAGAAGAAGCGCCAGGCGCATACAAAGACATTGATGAAGTTGTAAAAGTTTCTCATGAAGCAGGCATTGGGAAACTGGTTGCCCGAGTTAAACCTTTTGGTGTAATCAAGGGTTAAAATGAGTGTATTTTTGCATAAAAACGAACCTTTTAGCGCTTTAACTCATCTAATTGGGTTTTTCTTGTCTATTGCAGCACTTGTTTTACTTGTTGTTTTTGCATCACTTTATGGGACTGCGTGGCATGTTGTCGGGATGTCAATTTTTGGAGCAACCCTTATCCTTTTGTATCTTGCTAGCACAATTTTTCATTTCATTCCAAAAAGGATGAAAAAGTTAAAGGCAATATGCAAAAGAATAGACCAGTCATTCATTTATGTGCTTATCGCTGGAACATACACGCCAATAACGTTAACAAAACTTCGAGGTCCTTGGGGTTGGAGTCTTTTTGGTATAATATGGGGGATTGCAATTATTGGGGTATTGTTAAAATCTTTTGGCAGGATAAACGATGTAGCATCGACGTTGATATACATTGCTATGGGATGGATTATAGTAATAGCACTTTACCCTTTGCTAAAAGTATTGCCGATGACAGGCTTTTTGTGGCTTTTAGCAGGAGGAGTTTTTTACACGCTTGGCACAATATTTTTAGCTCTTGAAAGAATTTTCCCAAGGAAAAATCATTTTTGGTTTCACGAAGTCTTCCATTTGTTTGTTATTGCCGGAAGCTTTTCTCATTTTTGGCTGATGTTGAAGTATGTTCTTTAATCATTCTTTTTGAGTAAAGTGCAGTTTCTAACTCATCAAGAAGATTATTAATATATTTATTATCTAATCTTAGCCTTTTTTCAAGATACTTCTTTTCTATAATGAGCTCATCAAAGGTTATCATATCGGGAGTACTATCTATCTTTAATAGTTCAATCTCTTGAATTTTTTCTCCAAGATTATAAAGTAATTTCCCATATTTTCTAAACCATCCTTCCAAGTAGCTAACTATTTCTTTTGGTCTAGCTCCGTTTTTAGAATTAAATGTTACCACACTATCTCTGTATTTTTCGTTAATTTTCCTAAATCTTTCCGTTGATTCTACTCCAGAAAATAAGAATAAATCATAATTAAATTGATTGTTCCAGGACTCAAAAGTTCTATCATATCCACCCCATTTATATGAAAGCTCATATAATCTTGCCTCTGGGATAACTAAATTTAACATAGAATCTACTTCGGAAATATCATATATATTTACTGTTTTAAAATATTCATCTTGAGCAAATATGTCTCCTGCAGTTAAAGAAGAAATACCTATGGTAAGAGTGGCTGCTGTAATAATTGCTGTGAGTCTCATCAGATTTCAATTATCCTGCCGTCTCTGCCTACATTTATAACTTTTGTTTTGCCAATCTTTTCTTCTATACCCTCAGCTTCGTGCACGTGTGAGCATAAAAGAATGTCTGGCTTGAACTTCTCCACAGCTTTTTTTACACCTCTTGAGCCGGGAATAAAGTTTGAGAACTTTTCCATTTTGGTTTCTGTTGGGTGTGAGTGGGTGACCATGATTTTTTTGTCCAGATACTTAATATTGTTAAAAGCTTTTTTTAAGTTGTCAAATATCTCGTTTTCAGTCGAAACGTTAGGTCCGACATTTGCGCCGCCAGCACCAAAAATGCCAACGTCTTTGTATTTTACACTGTATCCATGGATATTTTTAACTCCGTAGAATTCTGCCAGAAAGTCTGCAGTTGCATTGCTTTCATGATTTCCAGGGATAAGAAGAACTTTTTTGTGCTTTTTTTTGAATGGACCGATGATGTTGTCTGTTGACTTGTCAAAATCAGTAAAATCGCCGCAAAGAACAACTAAATCAACATTTTCTTTTTCTGCCTTTTCTGCAAGCTTTTTGGCCTGTGACGCATCTCCATGAATATCGCCAAATGCAAGTATTTTCATTACATCTCCCTCAAGGATACCCAAACGTTTACGTTTGGGATGAATTGAGGTCCTCCATAGTTAGTTTTTTCTACC
>JAAOYE010000011.1 GCA_018221175.1 Candidatus Woesearchaeota archaeon | reverse complement strand
TTGATATTAAGCTCTTTTAGCTGACCGTCATCCACAAGTCCAGGGCTGCCATCCATTGGGCACTGAGCAGCCTTGTTTTTTGGAATCGCTATGACTTCTCTAATATCATTTGTACCAAGCATGAGCGCAACTGTCCTGTCAAGTCCAAGACCCATACCTCCATGAGGCGGACCGCCATACTTGTAGGCATTAAGCAAAAAACCAAACTTTTCCTCAGCCTCAGCTTTAGAAATACCAATAAACTTCATAATCCTTTCCTGAATCTCTGGCTTTGAAACTCTGATACTGCCACTTCCAATCTCAATACCATTTAAGACAAAATCCCAAAGGTCTCCTTTGACCTCGCCAGGTTTTTTCTCAAAATTATCTACAAACTCTGACTTTGGCATACTAAACATGTGATGCTCTGGCCCCCAACTATCATCCTCTTCGTTATAAGCAAAAAGTGGAAAATCATTTACCCAGCAAAACTTAAACTCGCCATCCTTAATAAGGTCCAAATCCTCACCTAACTTTAGCCTTAACTGACCTGCTATTTCTGATGCTTTTTTAGGCTTGTCAGCAATAAACATCAAAACAGAGCCAACTTTAGCGCCAGTTTCCTTTATCAGCTTTTTTTGAACGTCTGTCTTGAAAAACTTGGCAATGTTTGACTCAAGCCCTGCTTTTGTAACTCTCATCCAAGCCATGCCCTTAGCGCCGATTTTCTGGCAAAAATCAATGTACCTATCAACATCTTTTCTTGAAAAATCTTTTTCTGGCGCAACGCACACGACTTTTCCGCCGGCATCTACAACATTTGTAAACACTGAAAAATCAGATTTTTTCACAACGTCTGTAACATTAGTAAGTTCAAGTGTAAACCTTAAGTCAGGCTTGTCGCTTCCAAACCTTGACATTGCCACGTCATAAGTGAAAATAGGGATTTGCCCAATGTCTTTTTTCATGACTTTTTTAAAAACATGTCTATAAAGACCATTGACAAAATTAATAATATCTTCCTGTGTGACAAAGCTCATCTCAAAATCAAACTGCGTGTGCTCAGGCTGCCTGTCAGCTCTAAGATCCTCATCCCTAAGGCATCTTGCAATTTGGTAGTATTTATCAAAGCCTGCAATCATAAAAATTTGCTTGTAAAGCTGAGGACTTTGAGGAAGCGCGTAAAACCTTCCAGGATTAATCCTTGATGGCACAACATAGTCGCGCGCGCCTTCAGGAGTTGATTTAATTAACATCGGAGTTTCAATCTCCAAAAAACCTTGCTTGTTTGCATACTCACGCATAGCAGTAATAACATCATGTCTAAACTTAAACGCCTTTTGCATGCTAGGCCGCCTCAAATCCAAGTATCTGTATTTAAGTCTCATATCATCATTTGCAACCTTTCTATCATCAATTTCGATTGGAGGTGTCAAGGCTTGTGAAAAAACTTTCATTTCATCTGCCAAAACCTCAATTTGTCCAGTAGAAATATTAGGATTTTCAAGGCCTTTTCCTCTTGGTCTTATCTTTCCTTTGATTTGGATGACAAATTCGCGCCGAAGCTTTTCAGCCTTATTATGCAGTTTTTTGCTGTGAGTTGGCTCAAAAACAATCTGAGTTATGCCATGTCTGTCTCTAAGGTCAATAAATATTATTCCGCCATGATCACGTCTTGTATCTACCCACCCACAAAGCTCAACATTTTTCTTAACATCTTTTTTTGTGAGCTCTCCGTTTGTATGTGTTCTTAGCATCCGAAATAGAACAAACATTTTATTTATAAAGGTTATGGGAAGAATTTTGCATAAACTTTGTTAATAAGTGGAAAATTATATTTTTTAGTTTTTAAAAATTTATGATTTTTAAGTTTAGAAAAATCAGTAGATTTTTATATAAATGCAATTTTTTCAAAACTGACATGGCAAAAGCAAGTAAAAGACAGAAAAGACGGCAAAAATTCAAACAAAACAAACAAACAGCTTCGCAAGAATCACAGCCAAAAAAAGAGAAAAAAAAGTCAGGCTTAAAAGAAATTTACATTAACGATTACAAAAAGTTAATGCTTATACCTCTTATTTTATTAATAATTTCGTTTGGAATATTATTTCAAAGCTACGCAACGACAGGTGAGTTCATAAACAAAGGCGTTTCAATCAAAGGGGGGATATCTGTTACTATTCCAACAAGTACACTATCCAGCTCTGATGTTAAAAGCTTTTTAGAAAGCATATTTCCACAAGGAGATATAGAAACAAGAACACTTTCTAGTGCAGGCAAACAGGTTGCGATAGTAATTGAAGCTTCAGAAATAGAACAAGAGACGCTTGTGGACATGATTAAACTTAACTATGGGCTTTCTTTAGATGATTTCACTGTTGAAGTCACAGGTTCATCACTTGGACATTCTTTTTACAAGCAAATCATTACAGCAATCATCCTTGCATTTTTATTTATGGGGGCACTAGTATTTTTTTACTTTAGAAATTTTGTGCCGTCACTTGCAATCATCCTTGCAGCATTTTCAGACATGATAATAACTCTTGCAGTAATAAGTTTTTTAGATGTTAGAATAACAACTGCGGGAATCGCCGCTTTTTTGATGCTTATCGGTTACTCTGTTGACACAGACATACTTTTGACAAACAGAGTGCTTAAGCGAAAAGAAGGAACAGTGGTAGACAGGACTTTTTCTGCTATGAAAACAGGGATGACTATGAACATCACAACACTTATCGCAATAATAATCTCACTTATTGTCTCGGAGTCAGAAGTTCTAAAACAAATCATGCTTATACTGTTAATCGGTCTTTTGGCAGATATAGTCAACACATGGATACAAAACGCAGGGCTTTTAAGATGGTACTTGGAGCGAAAAGCAAAAAATGAGTAAAACAAAAAAGATGCTTACAAACATGAGAATCGTAGTTTTGATAATCTTCTTGCTGCTCTCGCTTTTTGCAATAAACCCAAAACCAGACAATGAAGGTGTAACGATTAGAAGCGTGATAAAAGACAGTGCTGCCAATCTTGCAAAGATACCAACACCAGACTCGAAGTCTCCGCCGATATCAAAAGAAAAAATAATCTCAATAAACAATGTTCCAATAAATAATGAACAGGACTATTTTCAATTCACAGAAAACCTTTTGCCAAACCAGACAATAACCATTAGGACAAACAAAGGAATTTACCCGTTAACTACTATTCCAAGCTATGAGAATGCTACTGCCGGAATTGAAGACATCGGAATAAGGGTATTTGACGCGCCAACATCAAACATTAGAAAAGGTCTAGACCTTCAAGGCGGAACAAGGGTTCTTCTAGTTCCAAAAGAAGAGCTCTCTGCACAGGACACTGCAAGCTTAATTGATAGCATGAAGCAAAGGCTTAATATTTACGGCTTATCTGATCTTGTGATAAGAGAAGTATCAGACAGGCCAGGGATTATTGGCGAAGGCCAAGATTATATCATGGTCGAAATCGCCGGCGCAACCCAAGAAGAGGTAAAAGACCTCCTTGCAAATCAAGGAAAGTTTGAAGCAAGGATATCCAACAAAACAGTGTTTTTAGGAGGCGATGACATCAAAGCTGTGTGCCGCTCAGCAGACTGTGCGGGAATCGATCCGTTTCAGCGATGCAATCCTATTCAGGGAGGGGTTGCGTGCAGATTTAGGTTTTCAATAACTCTTTCTCCGGAGGCAGCAAGAAGACAGGCTGATGCCACTGAGAATCTTGAAATAGTATATGAGAATGATGATGAATATCTTAACGAATCATTAGAGCTTTACCTTGACGACTCGCTTGTTGACACATTAAGAATTGGCTCAGACCTTCAGGGAAGAGCAGTTACAGACATCCAGATTTCAGGTTCAGGAACAGGACTAACAGAACCAGACGCGATAAAAGACGCACTAAAAAACATGAAGAAGCTTCAAACAGTGCTTATAACAGGTAGCTTGCCAGTGCAGCTTGAAATAGTTAAAATTGACACCTTGTCGCCGGCGCTTGGCGATGAATTTGTAGAAAACACTCTTCTTGTAGCACTTTTTGCTATACTTGCAGTTGCCGTTGTTGTGTACATTAGGTACAGAAAACTCCAAGTCTCAATTCCAATTGCTGTTACAATGATTAGTGAGATTGTGATAATGCTTGGCATTGCAGCTATCATCGGGTGGAACTTGGATATTGCTGCTATTGCAGGCATCTTGATTGCTGCAGGAACAGGCGTTGACCATCAAATCGTTATCACTGATGAGACTCTTGCTGGTGAGGGAGGTGCTTTTTCTTCTTGGAAGCAGCGGCTAAAAAAAGCGTTTTCAATTATTATTGCATCATACTTCACAACAGTTGTTGCTATGATTCCACTGTTATTTGCTGGCGCAGGACTTCTAAAAGGGTTTGCATTAACAACAATCATTGGAATCACAATCGGCGTATTTATCACAAGACCAGCGTACGCTGCAGCCTCAGAAATCCTTTTGGATAAATAAGGGAAACCCTTAAATAGTTTATTTCTATCTTAAATTAGGATTTTACGCTAACATAGGTGATACTCATGAAACAATTAATAAAAAGAATCAAGGCTTTTGGCATTGGCCTGGCAGGAGGATTTGCTTTTGCCAACAGAAAAAAGATAAAGGCAGAAGTGGATAAACTTGTGAAAAAAGGAAAACTCACAGCAAAAGATGGAAAAGAGCTTTTTGACAAGCTTGTTGGAGAGGCAAAAACAATAGAACAAAAGGTAAGAAAGGAGACAAAAGGTTTCTATAAAAAAGCAAAGACTGTGAGCGAAAAACAGACTGCTGCTCTTAAAAAAAGAATTAAAGAGCTTGAGGCAAAACTCAAAGCAAAGAAGCCAAAGACCAAAATAAAGTTTGTGGGAAAGAAGAAAAAACCAGCCAAGAAAAAATAATTTTTTTCTATAAACCGCAATACTTAAAAAAACAATGCGTTTTCTAGGGTTTCTGCGGGCCCGTGGTCTAGTGGCTACGATTATATCGCCGCAAATGACAGTGCCCTTACACGGCATTGATCCCCGGTTCGAGCGACCTTTTACAAAAGCTCGAGCAAAAAGAGGAGCGACATAAAAACTTCGTTTTTAGTCCCTCTAGCTAAAAGAGCAGTAAAAACTCCGAAATTCCGGGCGGGCCCATTTTCATAAACAAAGCGTCGGTAGTTGAATGGTACAATGGGGCGTTGCCAACGCCTTGGTCCGGGTTCGATTCCCGGTCGACGCATTTATACTCTTTAAAAAACGGTAGTTTTTTAAATCAAATCAAATTTCTGGAGAAGGAATCATTATGACAAGCATTTATGACGTGAACCAGCAAGAACTCGTGGAAAAAACCGCGCAAAAGCTAAAATCAGTAGATAGCATTACTCCACCAGAATGGAGTGCTTTTGTAAAAACAGGGATGTCAAGAGAAAGACCGCCAACAAAAGACGACTGGTGGTACTCAAGAAGCGCATCAATTCTACTTAAATTAAACAAGCTAAGCCCAGTTGGCGTCTCAAAACTAAGGAGATATTACGGCAGCAAAAAAAACAGGGGCACAGCACCAGAAAAGTTTTTCAGAGGATCAGGCTCAATCATCAGAAAGGTTTTGCAGCAGCTTGAAAAGGCAGGTTTTGCAAAACAAGTCGAAATCGGCGTTCACAAAGGAAGGGCAATTACTAAACAAGGAAAAATATTTCTAAACACAGCCGCAACAGGGATTAAGCCAGTAAAAAAAGTGCAAATCAGCAAAGCTGATAGTGCCAGTAAACCGGAAACTCCTAAACCTGAGCAAAAACAAAGCAGTGAAACTGCTATTGTCGATAAACCGAAACCCAAAGAAGCACCAAATCAAGATAAGCCAAGTGAAATTAAAAAAGAACCAAAAGCTGAACCTAAAAAACAAGATAAACCAAAAGTGAAAGAAGAATCTCCTAAAAAGGAAGAAAAAAAGAAGTGAATATAATGGCACGATACATACATCCTTCTCGAAAACAAAGGCTTGCAAAAAAAGGCAGACAGACAAAATGGGCTCCTTTTTGGACAGTTCCAAAAATATATGGACAGGGAAGAAGAGTTCACCCAGGAAGACACACATTTGTAAAGCGAAACTGGAGAAGAACAAAAACAAAAGCGTGATTAAAAAAATGGCAAAAGAAAAAATATTCAATGTTCCTCTAAGAAAAGAATTTCAAAAAGCTCCAAAATACAAGAGAGCAAAAAAAGCAGTTAATGCGCTACGATTATTTCTTTCAAGGCATATGAAATCAGAACAAATCAAGCTTTCATCAAGCATCAACTTAAAATTGTGGGAAAGAGGCATAAAAAACCCCCCACATCACATTAAAGTTACAGCAGAAAAAGACGACGAAGGCATTGTAACAGCAGAGCTTTTTGGAGTAAAAAAAGAAACACAAAGCAGTAAAACTTCCAGTGCCGAAAAACCGGAGCCAAAAACAGAAGAAAAACAAGAAGCTAAAAAAACAAAAAAGAAAGAAGATAAAAAGGTACAAAGCAGCGGAGCTGCCAGTACTGATAAACCGGAAGTTAAAAAAGAAGCACCTAAAAAAGAACCAAAAAAATCTGCTAAAAAGAAGTAATTATTTCTTTATTATTGACAAAACCTTTTTTAATGAAGAATCAACACTTACAAACAAGTTTCTATCTGTAACCTCAGACGTCTTCACAGCACCGCCATTAAGAACTTTAGAACGAACCTCATACTTTGGATGTGTTCCAGAAATCTCTTTTAAAGTAAGCTCAAGCCCTTCAAACTCTTTAGAATTATCACTTAATTTTCTAGCATAACTTCCAATTATCTTTTTTAGGATAACCATAGAACCAGAATCTAGCTCTCTAAATCCTGTAAGCTTAATATTACCCCCTAACTCTATCATACTAAAACAATTAAATGGTTTTTTTAATATTTAAGAGTTTCCTACTGAGCACAAAAAACACAAAAACTTTATAAATGGATCTAAATTTCTAAAACTCCCGGCAATGTGGGCGTTTGCTTGCCTGAAGCCAAAAAATATTGAAAAAAACGGAGGCTACACAACGAAAATTATAAATTTTCGAGCCTTCCTCCTGGAGGAAGAAAATGGGATTATACCAATATGTTAGAGAAGTATGGAAAAAACCAAAACAAAATATTTCTGAGTTAATGAGAGAAAGGCTTATACAGTGGAGACGAGAAGAAGTAACTGTTAAGATTCAAAGACCTACAAGAATTGACCGTGCCAGAAGCCTCGGATACAAGGCAAAGCAGGGAATAATCATGGTCAGGCAAAGAGTTCCAGTCTCAACTAGAAAAAGAGAAGGAGGAATCAAAGGAAGAAGGCCAAAGACCCAGCGAAGAAAAAAGGTAGTTTCAAAAAACTACAAGCAAATCGCAGAGGAAAGGGCTGCAAAAAAATATACAAACCTTGAAGTCCTAAATTCATACTGGGTTGGCGAAGATGGACAACAGAAATGGTTTGAGATAATCATGATTGATAAAGAGCATCCTGCAATCAAAAAAGACAAAGATCTAAACTGGATAGGACTGCCACAGCAAAGAAGAAGAGTTTTTCGAGGGTTAACAAGCGCTGCAAAGAAGTCTAGGGGCCTTAGAAAAAAAGGCAAAGGAGCAGAGAAAATCCGACCAAGCCAAAGAGCAAACTTAAGAAAGGCGCATTAGAATTATCCCTTTGCAAACAATCTGTGTTTTTCGTCGCCGGTTATTTCATTAATAATTCTTTTCACAACTATTTTTTTAGGGTCAGGCATAAGCTTAACCCTCTTTTTGATATCTTCAAAATCTTTGAAAGAATCTCCCTTTCTTTCTTCAATGATTTCCCACATGTGCTTCTTTCCAAGACCAGGAAGAAGCTCTAACTGGTGCATCCTAGTAGAAAGCGGTTGAGAATTGTTAAAAAAATCCACAAACCTTGTCTGACTTTTGTCCACGAGCTCATTTATTACAAACTCCATCTCGGCGCGGGCAGTCTGCGTCAACCTGTTAATATCAAGTCTGCCGTTGATATGATGGATTTCGTCTCTTTTACCATCGCCAATATACACTCTTTGATTTTGTTTTAAATGCACATCTTTTTTTGGCACAAGTTCAAGCAATGAAAAATATTCTTCGCCAATAGCCTGAGCTATAGCTGTTTTTCGATGCGACGGAGTCTTGTCAAAGGGGTAGCCGTTTGGCAAGAAATCTAAAATGATTGCATTTTCCTCTCTTGCTCTTTCTTGCATTTGTTGCATAAATAATACCCCCGTTTCATATGTTGTTGATACTGCTTTATTTAAACTTTTTCATGACCTCCAAAGTCAATTTAGAAATTATTTCTTTTTTGTCGGAAGAAACTCTTCTACTGCACCAACAATTTTTTTCAAGTTTTCCTGCGTTAAAGAAATCGTGTACGCAGTAAGAATTGATTTTAGCTCTTCTGGCGTTGCAGGCATTACATCAATAATCTTGTGTATATGCTGCTCTTTAATCCTGGTAATATCCAATTTTTCAAGCTTTTTATATAGCTCTTCAGATGCCTTTTTTTTAATTTGCAAGTTCTGATTAAGGTAGTCCTCTGTCTTTGCAGCCCTAAAATTTAGTTCACCGTCTCTTTTTTTTATCTTGTCAAGCTCAGACTTGAGCGTTGCCATGTTTATTGGCTCTTCATTTATCATTTGCGGATTCATTTTAAACTGGCCTCATATGTACAGGATGGACTATCAAAGTCTTTTTTAAGCTTCCATCTTTGATGTCAACAAGGTAGCAATCGCCACGCTTCCCGCTAACAGTTCCTGTTTTTCCATAAAATCTTGGGTGATACATTCCTTTATTTACAGATGGCTCTGCAAGTAGCACTGTTTTTTGGTCTATTTCAAAGGTTTGAAAGTACTTTTGAAGTGAGATTTTGCCTTTTCTTCTAATATTTTTTGAAAGCTTGTTTCTCGTTTTTCTTTTTAGTCCGCCTTTTCTTTGAACCATGGTGTACTTGAGAAATCTGTTTAGTTTAAAAATGTTTTGTTCGTTTAGGTTCATCCGGAAAAGAGCGGATTTGTATATTGATATCGATTCATGCCCTACTTCACTTTGTTCATTAAAAAAGCTATTCAC
>JAAOYE010000002.1 GCA_018221175.1 Candidatus Woesearchaeota archaeon | reverse complement strand
GTTGTCAGCAGGGTCTGGCTTATAGCCAAGAAGCACAAAAGCGCCGTTGCCCTCGGCATCGCCGCCAAAAAGTGCAAGGTCAAAATCAGGATTAATCTGATGAATTATTATAGGGCTCAAACCAATTAGCATAAATAAAACACCAACAAAAACGGCAAAGTATGCAGGAGAAATCCCGATTTCAGATTTTCCGATTTTAAAAAGAACATTTCTAAATTTTTTTAGCTCTGGATTGTCTTCAGAAATATCCGATTCTCCATAGCCTGTAGGCCGACTTGAAAGTATAACTTTCCCAAGATAAAAAACACCTATTGGAAGCGCCACATTGTATATCATGGCAAGATGATACCACTTAACACCCTCCATGAATGAAACCACAAGAGGCAGTATAACAAGCCCCAGGATTGGAAGAATTATTCCAAGCATATGAAGCATGGTAATAGGGCTTTTTAGGTTATGTGCATAGTGAAGCATTTTCTCATAAGTCTCTTCAAGCATCACACTAAGCGCTTTATCTAAAGCGTTAATCCTTCTCTCTTCACTGGATTCATAAAGCGAAGACTCAATAAGATGTATAGACTCGATGAACTCCATGTTCCATTTTCGCCATGTCTCAAGATAATCATCCAAAGACTCTTTCATAGACTCAAATTTTTCAGTCTCGACATTCCACAAAATCTTTTTTAAGTCCAAAGAAAGCGGCGGCGCAAGGTGCCGCGAAGCAAACTCAATTGCAAGCTCCAGGTTTGATGTGTGCCTCATATAAGTCACGATGTAAAAAACAGAGAGTACCATCTGGTTTGACGATTTTAGCCGCCAGTTATTTGCCAAAAACTCTGGAAGCCTTGAAAGTGCTGGCATCATAATAATTCCAAGGAAAACAAAAAAGAACACAAAAAAAAGCTCTGGCGTGTCTGGATTAAGTATTAAATTAGGTATAAGGTAACCAAGCACCGAGCCAAAAGTAATAATAAGTAATGGGACAAGAATAGAAAAACTCACAGCGCCAGTCGGCGTGATGTTTAGATGCGTTATGTCTATAGATTCCTGGATTTTCTCCTCTTTTTTTTTGTCAGGCTTAATCTTTAATATTTTCTCGGACCAGTTGCATGCGTTTTCATAAAGACTCATGTGTCTTGGAAGATACTCCTCTTTAAAGCTTTGATATTCAGCAGAAGTAATTTTTTGGGCAGGGCCGCCAGCAGCCATGTTTTCTGCCTGCTTTTCATCTTTCTTTTCTTCAAGGTCAGCTCTTAATTTGTGCATGTATTTTTCAGAAAGACTTTCAAACTTGTCGCCGCCTTTATCATCTGCCATTTTATCAGGTTTCCACAACTCTTGTCGAGAGTTTCTTTTTTGCAATCTCTTTTTTCAGCCAATCCTCCCACTCAAAGAAAACCTTGTCATTATCAACTTCCTTGCCCTGTTCTTTTACTTTTCCAATAATTAAGTGCAGCATGTCATTGGTCTTAATCACAAAATCTGCCTCTAACAATTCTTCGTCTCCTTGTTTTTTAGCATACTCGACAAGAGTGGCTTTTGTCTTTGCACGAAGCAAAATATTATTCCATAAAGCTTCCCAGTTCCCGGCAAATTCTGGAATGTTTGAAGCGATAATTTTTAGGACTTCACTATCCCCATTTATCAGTTCATCAGTCGGTTCAAGCTGGTCAGTCTTTGCATCATACCTCATAAGATCAACAAAGCCATTTTCTAGCAGCGGGTCGTTTTCCCAAGTCTTTCTTACTTCAGTTATCTGGGTTATTCTTCTAACTTTGCTTATACCATCAGCTGTTTTTATAGGATTTGCAACGATAATCACATCTGTTGCTTTAAATGAGGTTTTTGGAACACCAATATCATTTACAACCCTGTCAAATATGCCGTATGGGGAGTCTCCGTGAATTGTCCCTGCAACAACATTTGCCGCGGCGCCTACTCTCATCGCCTCATAGAGCGCTTTTGCCTCTGTGCTTCTAACTTCCCCAACAATCAAGGATGAATCCCCAAGTCGCAGAGTGCTTCTGATTCCATCTGACGCGCTCATCTCGCCTGTTTCTCGCGCAAGCGCGCTTGCGACCTTCATTGACTGAATATTAAATCCGAGCTTGTTTAATTGAAACACTGGAAGTTCAAGCGTGTCCTCTATTGTTATTATCCTGTATCTTCTCATAATCTCAACCATTACAGATGTCAAAAACGAAGATTTACCTGAAGATCTTGTTCCTGCAATCAACAATGTTCTTGTGCCATCAACAAGAAAACTAATAAGGCCTGCAGCAAGAGTGTTAATCATCTTGTTTTTTATAAAAAGAGGAAGCGTCCACGGCTTGTCACGGTGTCTCCTAAAGCTAAACGCGATGCCTGATGGGTCAAGTGGTTCTGTTATGACTGATACTCTTGTGTTTGCGCCTGGCAAAACAAGTTCTGTGTCAAGTATTGGGTCTGCCTCGTCGAGCGGTCTTCCAGAAATTAGCCTTAGCTTTGACGCCCAGCTTTCTGACTCAGTGCTTGTTGGAATAATATTTGTAACACAGTCATTGAACTTGCCATGAACAATATACATCGGCGTACTGCCATAGGGACTGTTCACACTCACATCCTGCATATCTTCATCCATTAGGAGAACTTCGATAAGCCCAAACCCTACTGTGTATCTTACAAGAATGCTTGTAAGCTCTGTGATTTCTTTTTCTCGCAGCTTGATGCCCCTGTAGCTTGAAAGTTCTTCTATTAGGTCGCGTCCAACATTCATAAAGACTTCTCTCATCCTTTTTGGATCTACAAAGTCGCTTTTTTTAGGCTTGTGTTCTGCCAAGATATTTCTTGCAATGTCAAGTATCTCATATTTTTCTTCTGAAAGCTTAAATTCAGGAGGGATTACATGATAGAGTGTTTGCACGCTGTCTGGAAGGTTGAACACTGTGATTTCTGTACTGTCTCCTATTATGTAGCTTGCAATCTCATCAGCCCCTTTTGGGTATTGCGCCATGATTTTTGTATACATAAAATCTGGTTTTATAAGCGGAGAAAATATTTTTCGATAAGCATCGCGTTTTTCAGGCCTGTAACCGGCAAGATAAGGTTGTGCTATTGTGATAAGCCTTGTATTTTCAAGCTGTTTTTGAACATATGTCAAAAGAGATATGTACCTGCTTCTAGCACGTACTTCGACCTCATCTACTGATTTTTCCTGCAGTATGCTTTCTCTTCGAATTATTCTTTTAAGCTCGACAAATGAGCCGATCGGGTCTGATTTTAGTGTGTTGTATAATAATCCTTGAAGCTCTGTAAACCATTGATCTGTAAGGCGAGGATTGAAAAAATTCAGGTTTTGATATGAATAAACATCTTTTTCTTTTAGGATTTTCTTATAAAGCCCCGCGATTTCTACAAGCATCCTAGTCTGGTCATAGTCATATTCATATTCTCTTTTCTGCGAGAAAACGATTTTTGTGACATTTGGAGACTCTGCGAGCTTCTCAATAACTCTTGCCATAAATATAGGATTATCTTCTATTGACGGCAGATCATGCATTCTTTCGCAGTCAAATTTTAAGATATTGTCTTCTCCCTGCCTAACAATCTCAGACTCGAAAGCTTTTTCATCATCTCTAAATAGCATTGCCCACCCCTTTTGTAAAAGACATAATTTCTAATCGTAAAGTTTATTATTATATACACAAATCTTGTTATGTAAGATTTAAATAACTTACTATTTTTAGTCAGAAAGGAAGAAAAATGGACCCAGAACAAAAAAAAGAGGTAAAAGACGCTCAACCTAAGGTATTAGACCCATTACAACAAGACGGCTCAAAGCACCAAAAAATAGATCCGGAGCTCCAAAAAATCAGCGAGAAACTCGGTTCGATTTCAAGGTCACTTAGGATGATTGAAGAAAGATACTCTACGCTAAGAAAAAAAATTCAAGTCTCTGACCAAAACATTATAGACGACACAAACAATCTTTTTACACAAATTAAGCTTGTAGTCTCAGACATTCATGAACTAAAACTTAATGTTGAAGAGATGCGACAAAAAATTGAAATGTTTTCATCAGAAATCAAAGAAATGGCTTCTAAGCATGAGCTAAAGGTCTTGCAAAAATATGTGGACATGTGGGAACCAATGAAATTTCTCACTGAAAAAGAAGCTATTTCCTTAATAAGAGAATATATCAAAGAAAAAAAGAGTAAATAAGCCTAGTAATCGAAATGTTTAAAAAGTTTTGAGGTAGTAAATCATTATGGCAATGCCAGACTATAACAAACCACTGCAAGGAATACCTACTGATAAAGTTCTTGAGATGCGTTCTGCAGGTCTTTCAAACAATCAAATAATTCAAAATCTGCAAAGAGAAGGGTTTACACAAACCCAAGTTTTTGACGCTATGAACCATGCTGAAGCAAAAAGAGGTGTTGAAAACCTGCCTCCAGAAGCAATGCAGGGCTCACCTCCATCAAATCCTATGCAGATGCAGCCACAGCAACAGGGTCCACCACAACCAGACATGCCTCCGTTGCCAGAAATGCCAACGCCTCCAGCTCAAGGGGCGCCAGATATTAATCAATTAAACTCAGTCTCTACAGAAGACTTGGTAGAAGCTCTTATTGACGAGAAGTGGAATGATTTACTTAAAGATATCAGCAAGATTGCCGAGTGGAAGGATAAGACAGAAAGCAAGATCTCTAAGATGGAGCAGGGATTTGAAGATATGAAAAAAAACTTTGACAATCTGCACAATGCAGTTGTTGGAAAAATCGGCGAGTATGACAAGCACATTTTGGATGTCGGCGCTGAGATTGAAGCAATGGAAAAAGTCTTTCAAAAGGTTCTGCCAACATTCACAGAAAACGTTAACGAACTTTCAAGAGTTGCTGACAAGATTAAAGCTAAGAAAAAATAGGTTCTATCTTGCTATTTGAAGTATTGTAAACGTGCCAAGCAACAGTATGAAGATTATTGAAAGCATTTTGGGATGAAATATTGTTGCGCCAACATTTGTCTCCCAGTCTGCTGTGTTTGTAAAGCCGTCGCCTCTAAAATTATCCCCTGAACCGCTGATTATGTTTCCATCAGAATCTATAGGGTTTCCTTCCTCGTCAAGATATGGGCCTACACGCTCGCCATAGGTTCGTCCAAGTCCAATAAGTATAACAACAACTGAGAGTATGATAACCCAATAAATTACAACTCTGTGTTTACCAGAACCCACCAAAAGTCCAAATATGTCTCCACCTGGATTAAAAAGAGAATATGCCATCAGCATCAAAAGTATTACTATAAACATCATGGTAAACCATGGAACAACAAAGTTTATCACTTCGATTGCGTCTTTTGAGAACATGAATAGTATTGCAATAGCAGCAGACATCAGCGCATGGATGCCTTTGTTGCTGCCAAGGACTTTTCCCCATGTTAAAAGCGCATAGACTACTACAAATACTAAGATATATGTAAACACGCTTGAAAAAAAGTTCAAGCCTGAAATATCTAAAAATGTTGCCATGTTTTTTCACTTCAACTTTTAGGGTTTGCCAAGCAAACTTTTTACTGAGTCTCCAAGTTTATTAAACATACCTTCTGCTTTATCGCCTGGGGTTTCCCTTGTGATAAATCCTATTATTACACCAAAGACAAGGATAATGACTACCAGGTTTCTTACATCTTCGTTAATTCTTATCCAGCCAAACATGTTCCATCCTGCTGCGCTTCCAAAAATCGCGACTACGCCAAAGATTCCAATAATTGTTATCCATCCGCCAAGACTTGCTCCTGCAAGGTTAATATTGTGGCCAAACACGCCAGCCATTATTAAAACCATTAGTATTGCTACAAGCACTAAGGAGACATTTGGGAGTGCTTTGTTCATTATGTCAACTACATCTGATCCTGGAGGGTACTTATTTAGGACATGAGGAATTATTACTGCAAGCGACATTACAAGCGCGATTACTACATTAAAGTTTTTTCTTCCATCTCCAAGCACTTTTGTTTTTTGAAGTACTGCAAAAACAATAGTAAATATTAGTATGAATGGAAGCAATACGTCAGATATCCCATAGCTTTCAAGTGTTCTAATCATTTCCACAAATCCCATTTTAGTTTCCTCCTTCTTTTGAGTCAGATGACCCTCCGCCTTTATGTTTTATTGGTCTTGGCTCTTTTGTTATAAAGACCATGAACCCTATTAATATTCCAATTAGTATTAGTGATCCAAACCAGTTAGTATCCCATCTCTGGACAACATAGTCCCATGCATACTCTAAAAATGGCTGTCCTTTGTAGTGTATGGCGTCTAAAAAAACGCCGATGATTCCAACAAAAAAAAGCCAGGTAAATGCTGTTCTCCAAGGTCCCTTTTCCAAGAAGAACTCTTCGTCACCTGTGTGTATGCTTCCAAGAAGCAGCATGAATGATATTGATAAGAGTATTAGCAAGACTACATTTGCCATGGCTTCATTTATTGTTCGCACAAGCTCACTTGATGCGACAACTAGAAATGATATGACAAAGGACATCATTGCGTTTTGGTTTTTTCGCGTGTATTTTTTTCCGTCATATTCTTCTGTGCCTAGAATTTTTGTTTTTTCCAGTATGGCAAATACAGCACTAAAAACTAAAAGAAATGGTAAAATGACGTCGTAAACGCCGATTCGGTCCATAAATTCAATCATTTCTCTAAAAGTTGAAGCCATACTTACATCAATTTGTGATATGTGTAGTATTTAAAACTTTCTAATTAATTGTCGTCAATTAAGTCTTTTATCAATAATATGAAAATTTTATTTAAATTTTTAATTATTTCATTTTGAAGATTTACTTTAAAAAAAATTGCTCAAAAGGGAATAACTTTATAAAAAACCCTAAATTATTGCGTTTCATGATTGACAAAAAAGAATTTAAAAAGATGGCTAGTGAAATGGCTGATTTTGACGAGAAAAGAGAAGAAATAATAAAGAAATCAAGAGAGATTTTGAAAAGTTCAAAGCAGGCAATTTATGATGTCCATAGAAACGACCTTAACTATTCAAAGAAAAAAATAGACAGTGCCAAGAAGATTATTGATGTTTTAAAAAAGAGCATTTCTAAGACTAAGGGGCTTGATGCTGTTGGCGCTTTTAATGCTGGTGTTGAAGAATGGGTTGAAGCCGTGGCGTACTTCGAGTTTGCAAAAAATGGAAATATTCCATCCAAGAAATCTCTTAATGTTTCTACAGAAGTCTACCTTGGCGGACTTTCTGATCTAACTGGCGAGCTTGCAAGACGTGCTGTTGCAAAAGCAATTGAAGGCAAAAAAGATGACGTTAAAAAAATCAGAGACACTATTGAGGATATATACGGCCAGTTTTTGAAATTTAATTTTAGAAATTCAGATCTTAGAAAAAAGTCTGATTCAATCAAGTGGAATTTGAAAAAAGCAGAAGAAGTTCTTTACGACGTTGCAAAAAAGTGATAGTATGACAGAAAAAAAACTTGTTGATTTCTTTTTTGAAGCAGAAAACCTGAAGAAAATTGAGCGGTAGAAAAAAATGGATGAATTGCAAAATGCAACAGACATTGTCGTCAATAAATGTCTTGCATTAAAGCCAGAAGAATCTTGCTTGGTCATAACTGACGAAAATAAAAAAGGTATTGGCAAACTTCTTTATGATGCTGCCCAAAAAATATCTAACAATGTTGATTTTTTAGAAATTCCTGTTGGAAAAGCAAATGGGGAGGAGCCGCCAAGCAACGTTTCAAAAAAAATGCGTGAGTATGATGTCTTGATAATTCCAACCACTATGTCCCTTTCTCACACAAACGCAAGAATTGAAGCAACAAAACTCGGTGTGCGGATTGCTACGCTTCCTGGAATTACTAAAGATATATTGACAAGAACTATTAATGTTGACTATGATGAAATGAAGGAAATAACAAATAAAATAGCAGATGTCTTAGACGCTGGAAAAACTGTGAAGATAACAACACAGATTGGAACTGATATCACAATGAATATTGACAGTGCAGTTGCTCATGGAAGAAAAGCAGGCCTGTTTACAAAAGAAGGATATTGGGGAAATCTGCCGGACGCCGAAGCTTTCCTTGCTCCAGTTCAGACAGGAACTAACGGCGTGTATGTTGTTGACACGTCACATGCAGGTGTAGGAAAGCTAAATGAACCTATAAAAATCCGAGTTCAAAATGGTTTTGCAGTTAAAATCGAAGGCGGAGATGAAGCAAAAAAACTCAGAGAAGTACTGGAAGATGTTAATGATAAAAATGCTTACAACATTGCAGAACTAGGAATTGGCACAAACAAAAAAGCAAAGATAACCGGCGTTGTTTTGGAAGATGAAAAAGTTTTTGGAACCTGCCACATCGCGCTTGGCAAAAACGATTCTTTTGGCGGAGATGTAAATGTTCCTCTGCATCTTGACGGCGTCATAAAAGAGCCAACAATCATTGTTGATGGAAAAGAAATCATGCTGGATGGAAAGCTTTTAATTTAATTTTGACATACTATTTTTATGAGAAGAATTTTTATAGTACTTATTATTATGGCATTTTTAATTATTGGATGCTATACTAACAATCGAGGTGAAAATTCAATGCATGAATACAAACTTAATGAGAATTCAATGCTTTACTGGCTTGGTCATGCAAGCTTTAAAATAAAAACACAGGATAAAACAATTTATATTGACCCTTTTGAAATTGAGGATGTAGAAACAGCAGACATTGTTCTTGTAACCCACTCACACTATGATCACTGCTCAATAAACGATTTGAAAAAAATTGTTGGTGATGGCACTGTGATTTTGGCGCCGGGTGATTGCACTAGTAAGTTTGCAGGAAAAGTTGGCGGAAAATTAGTGCTTGTGAGTCCAGGTGACAAAAAAACTATTGAAGGCATAGAGATTGAGACTGTTCCGTCATACAATGTTAACAAGCAGTTTCACCCGCAGCAAAACGCTTGGGTGGGATACATTGTGGATGCGTCTGGTACAAGAGTTTATCATGCCGGCGACACTGACGTTATTCCAGAAATGTCAAACTTCAATGTTGACGTCGCACTTTTGCCTGTTGGCGGAACATATACAATGGACGCAGCTGAGGCTGCAAAAGCATGCGATGCTATTAATCCAAAAGTTGTAATTCCAATGCACTACAACAAGATTGTTGGCAACCTAGAATCTGCTGATGAATTTAAAAAACTGGCAAAGTGCAATGTTGAAATAATCTAAACCCTAGCAGTTGCGCCCAAAGAACCGTCACTTCCTGTATGAATATGCATGCCAAGCCTGTTTTGCATCCTCATATTTTCCCATGCACTGTAGTAATTATCCGGCTCAAATCCAAGGACTTCTGCGAACATTTCTTTTTCAAACTCGTCTTCGCGTTTTTTGTAATATTCTGACCAGTCTTTTAATCCTAAAAATTCTCTTATGAACTCTTCAAGTCCAAAACTCTTAAAAGACGCTTCCATTCCTACCACTCCCTCACTTGTGATTATATGTTTTTTAGGTATTTAAATTTGATGTTGAAGGACAAATAAATTGCTTTCCCACAACCAGTAAAAACAAAATGATGTTTTAGGGCTTTGTGAATATCTTTTGGATATCCACAAAACTTTTATAAATAAGCTCAGTGTTTATTTTATTCACTATGAAAATACTTGCTTTGCACTCAGATTATGTCGAATTTGAACCTATAAAAAAAGCTCTAAAAACAGCTGAGGAAACAAAGAAAAAAAAGAAAAGAATAGAAGAGTGCCTGGTTGTTTTCACTTCGGTCGAATCATCAGATGAAGGCGTAGAAAAAGACGCTGCAAAGATGCTTGCACAAGAAGCCAAAAAAATAGCAGAGCAGGTTAAGACCAAAAAGATAGTTCTTTATCCTTACGCCCATCTTTCTTCAAATCTTGCAAAGCCGGACACCGCAATAAAAGTCATGCAGGAAGCACAAAAAATTCTAAAAAAATACAAATACGATGCGTCGCGCTCTCCGTTTGGATGGTACAAATCATTTGAGATAAAATGCAAAGGACACCCTCTTGCAGAACTTTCAAGAGAATTCTCACCAGTAGACAAAAAAGATGAGAAAGAAATGGTCTCAAAGGCCATAAAAGAAGAAGAAAAGCTAAAGTCCTACTGGTACATCATGGACCTTAAAGGTAAACTTCACCCAGTAGACAAGTTTGATTTCAAAAAATATTCTAATCTTAAAAAATTTGCATCATATGAAAAAGAAAAAGTGAGGACTGCTGACAGAGAACCGCCGCATGTCGCGCTAATGAAAAAATTAGAGCTTGTAGACCACGAACCGGGAACAGACAGCGGAAACCTAAGATACTATCCAAAAGGAAGACTTGTAAAAAAATTAATTGAGGAATATGTCACCGACAAAGTAATTGATTATGGCGGTGTTGAGGTTGAAACGCCAATCATGTATGACATGAAGCATCCGACACTTGAAAAATATCTAAATAAATTTCCTGCACGCCAATATCAGATATCATCTGACAAAAGAAATTTTTTCTTAAGATTTGCCGCGTGCTTTGGCCAGTTTTTGATTGCACACGACGCGACTTTATCGTATAAAAATTTGCCGCTGCGCCTTTATGAAATGACAAGGTACTCTTTTAGACGCGAACAATCCGGAGAAGTTACAGGTCTTCGACGCCTTCGTGCATTTACCATGCCAGACGTACACGCGCTTTGTGAAAACATGACACAGGCAAAAGAAGAGTTTATGACCCGCTTTGATTTATGCATTGACACAACCAAAGGCTTTGGACTAAAAACTGATGAGTTAGAGCTGGCAATAAGAATCACAAAAGACTTTTATGAAAAAAATAAGCCTCTTTTAAAAAACATTATTAAAAAGTACAAAAAGCCTGCTCTTGTTGAGATGTGGGATGAAAGAAAATTCTACTTTGTCTTAAAATACGAGTTTAACTTTGTCGATAATCTAGACAAGGCAAGTGCTCTTTGTACAGACCAAATCGATGTGGAAAACGGAGAAACCTACGACATAACTTTCATGGACAAGAAAGGAAAAAAACATCATCCTATAATTCTTCACTGCAGCCCATCAGGCGCAATTGAAAGAGTAATATATACGCTGCTTGAAAAAGAAGCAGAAAAAATGAAAAAAGGCGTGGCTCCAATGTTTCCAATGTGGCTTTCTCCATCTCAAGTCAGGATTTTACCTGTTTCAGTTGACAAACACATGAAGTTTTGCGAAGTTTTGGCACAAGAACTCTATGACAATGATATCCGGGCTGATATCGATGACAATGCAGACAGTATTGGCAAAAAAATAAGGCGAGCAGAGCAACAGTGGACTCCTCTAACACTTGTTGTTGGTGATGATGAAGTAAAAAAAGGCAGGTTTAAAGTGAGAATAAGAGGTGAAAAAGACCAAAAAATGTTTTCTAAAAAAGAACTGATAAAACATATTCACAAGCAAACTGAAGGGTTCCCTTTCAAGCCACTTTCGCTTCCAAGACTTCTTTCAAAAAGACCAATCTTTGTTGGATGAACGCAAAGTTATGTCATTAACGTTCCAACTGTTTTGTTCTCAAACGAACAGGTTCATCCGGAATAACATCTTTTTGTATACTGATTCATGACCGTCGCCGCCTGCATTATCTGTCGTTTACGCAGCAAATGCAGTTGACGCGACGAGAACTGAGTGAATAGCTTTTTTAATGAACAAAGTGAAGTAGGGCATGAATCGATATCAATAT
>JAAOYE010000091.1 GCA_018221175.1 Candidatus Woesearchaeota archaeon | reverse complement strand
GAGAAAAAAGGTTTTGTTATTATGAAGCTTGGAAAGCCTATAAAGTATATTGCAGTTCCGCCAAAAGAAGTTGTTGAAAGAGTAAAGAAAAATTTGAGAAATAATGCGAATGAAGCTGTCCAAAGGCTTGAAAACCTAAAAAGCACAGAACTTATCGGTGAGCTTGACACACTTCATACGCAGGGTGTTGAGCTTGTAGAGCCATCAGACTTATCAGGAAGCCTGAGGGGAAGGCACAACCTTTACAACCATTTGGAGCTTACCATTAGAAACGCTGAAAAGACAGTGACAATAATGACAACATCTCAGGGTCTTATGAGAAAAATTGAAGGTCTAAAGCCAGTGTTTGAGCAGATTAAAAAGAGAGGTGTGAAGATTAGAATCGCAGCACCTATCACAAATGACAACATGGCTGCAGTTGCTGACCTCGGAGACGTTGCAGATGTGAAAAACACTGATGCAAAAGCAAGATTTGTTATTGTTGACGGCAAAGAATTAATATTTATGGTCATGGAAGACACAGAAGTCCATCCAACATATGATATTGGGATATGGGTAAACACGCCTTTTTTTGCAGGTGCCCTAGAGCAACTTTTTGAGCTTGCATGGAAAGAGATGAAACCCGTAAAAATATCAAACTAGAGGATTTATCCTCTAATTTTTTCTTTTCTAATTATTCTTTTTGTAACAAACTTTAAATATAAAGCACAGTTTATTTTCTAAAATGCAGAATTTAATATCATCACTTCATCCGCTGGAGCGAAAAGTAGTCCCAATACTAAAAGATAGAATCTTATTTGCCGACCTTGTAAAAAAATCAAATATGAAGGAAGTTGAAGTAATGAGGGCAATTCAGTGGCTTTCAAACAAAAAAGTTTTGTCAATAAAAGAAGACATCCAAGACTTAGTCGATCTTGACAAAAACGGAGCGCTTTACGCACTAAAAGGTCTTCCTGAAAAAAGATTTCTAAAAGTATTGATTGATGAAAGTCTGACAATGGAAGAGCTCATGGCAAAAACAAAGTTTTCAAAAGACGAAGTAAATGTTTGCATCGGCGCCTTAAAATCAAAAGCAGCAATAGATGTAAAAAAAGCTAAAGAAATTATTTTTTCAATAACAAAACAGGGAAAAAATCTTTTAAAAAAAGATACGCCTGAAGAAAAATTTCTAAAAAAAGATTTCCCAGTAGATGTACAGACGCTTGGTCCAGAGGAAAAACTCGCACTTAATAATCTTTTAAAACGAAAAGAAATACTAAAAAAAATAGTCACAAAGAAAAAAACAATCAACCTTACTAAACTTGGAAAAGACCTCATAAAAGAAGATATTTCAAAAACTGACGTTGCAGACAGACTGACGCCTGAGATGCTAAAAGAAGGTTCATGGAAAAAAAAGGATTTTAGAGCATATGATGTTTCTATAAACGTTCCAAAAATTTATGGGGGAAGAAGACACTTTGTAAACAAAGCAGTAGATTATATGAAAAGAATCTGGCTTGACATGGGCTTTACAGAAATGACAGGCACAATAGTGCAAACAGGGTTTTGGAATCTTGACACATTGTTTGTTCCACAAGACCACCCAGCACGCGCAATGCAGGATACATTTTACATAAAAGAACCAAAGCATGGAAAACTCCCAAAATGGTTTGAGAGAGTAAAAAAAGTGCATGAAAACGGAGGGGATACTGGAAGTGATGGTTGGGGTGGCAAGTGGTCAAAGGAGGAAGCTTCAGAAAACATGCTTAGAACTCACACAACAGGTGTTTCTGCAATGTTTTTAGACAAAATCCGAAATGGAGAGTACAATCTGCCTGCAAAGTTTTTTAGTGTCAATAAAGTGTTTAGAAATGAAGCGCCTGACTGGAAACACCTTTTTGAATTCAACCAGGTAGAAGGAATAGTTGTTGACCCAGACGCTAACCTAAAGCACCTAAAAGGATATCTAAAAGAGTTTTTTGGAAAGATGGGATTTACAGATGTAAGGATGCGACCAGCACATTTTCCATACACAGAACCGTCAGTTGAAGTTGATGTTTACAACCCTAAGAAAAAACAATGGATAGAGCTTGGCGGGGCAGGAATATTCAGGCCTGAAGTCACAAAAACACTCATAGGAAAAGAAGTCCCAGTGCTTGCATGGGGCCTTGGCATGGAACGAATAATAGTTGACTATTTTGGATTTAAAGATTTAAGAGACCTCTACAATAACAGACTAGACTTGCTTAGAAACATGAAGGAGTGGATGAAATAAATTATACAAAAATGCCTACAATAACACTAAACAGGAAAGTCTTTGAAAGGATTGTTGGAAAAAAGCTTTCTGATAACAAACTAAAAGACAGAATCTCAATGCTTGGAACAGACCTTGAGGAGCTTGGAAAAGAAGAAATCATTGTAGAAGTATTTCCAAACAGGCCAGACCTGCTATCAGAGCAGGGGTTTTCAAGGGCGTTTTCAACATTTATAGGAGCAAAGCGCGGACTTTCAAAATTTAATGTTTATGACTCAAAACAAAAAGTAATCATCGATAAAAATCTAAAAGATGTACGTCCATACACAGCATGCGCTATTGCAAGAAACCTAAAATTAGACGATGAAAAAATCAGAGAGATTATCCAAGTCCAGGAAAAACTTCACATAACCTATGGCAGAAACAGAAAAAAAGTAGCAATAGGAATATATCCTCTTGAAAAAATAAAGCTTCCAATAACATTTAAAGCAGAGGACCCAAAGCAAATAGTTTTCCAGCCGCTTGAATGGAAAAAAGAAATTAACGCGCTTGAAATACTTGAAAAGCATCCAATAGGACAAAAATACGGCCATCTACTGGACGCAAAAACAAAGTTTCCAGTGTTTAGAGATGCCAATGGAAAAGTTCTTTCAGTCCCACCAATCATAAACAGCCATGACGTTGGAAAAATCACAGAGAAAACAAAAGAAGTGTTTATCGAATGCTCTGGTTTTGACTTTGACGTCTTGCACAAAGCCTTAAACATGATTGTAACAACACTTCATGACATGGGGGCAAGGATAGAGTCAATGACACTAGACTATCCGGACAAAAAAAGAATAACACCAATACTTGAGCCAAGAAAAATAAGAGTAGACCTAAATTATGTAAACAAATACCTCGGTACAGATATTGACGAGAAAGGATTAAAAAAATACCTTGAGATGATGGGATTTGGATATGAAAACAAGCAGGCACTAATTCCATCATACAGAGCAGACGTGCTTCACCAAATAGACCTAGTAGAAGATGTTGCAATCGCGTATGGCTATGAAAACTTTGAAGAAGTAATACCAAACGTGGCAACAATAGGACAACAAGACGGTTTTGAAAGCTTTAAGACAAAAATATCTGAAATGATTGCAGGCCTGGGATTTTTAGAAACTTCAACGTATCTTGTTACAAACAAAGAGCACCAGACAAAACTTATGAACTTAAAATATGAAACTATAGAGCTTGCAAACAGCCTCTCAGAAGAATATGACTCACTAAGATTTTGGATGATACCAATCCTTCTTGACGTACTGGCATCAAACAAGCACCAAGAATACCCTCAAAACCTTTATGAGGCCGGCTGGGTTTTTACAAAAGACAACAAACAAGAAACAGGGATACTTGAGCAAAACCGTCTTGGAGTAGTTCTTTGCGGACCAGCCGTTGACTACACAAAGATAAGACAGGTGATTGACTTAATTTTAAACTATCTTGAAATAAAATACACAGTTGAAAGCATCGAGCATGATTCGTTTATCAAAGGAAGAGTTGCCAGAGTAAAAGTGAATGAAAAAGGAGTGGCTTATATTGGTGAAATTTCCCCTAGAGTGCTAGAAAACTTCTGCCTTGAAATGCCAGTTGCAGCACTTGAACTAAACCTGTCTGAAATCTACAAAACACTTTCAAAATGAAGATTTATTATGATATGATAAGAGAGTCAGAAAAAATTTCTAAACTGATAAATGATGCCTTGAAAAACGAAGTTTCAATTATTGACATTTTTGACAAGGCAAAGCTTGTTGAAAAATTGTGGGGTAATTTAAAGACAAACCAAAAAGTTCGAGTTAAAATTGATGAAAAAAAAGACAGCTATCCCAAGATTTTACATGAAGCAACACCAAGATTTATTATTAACAATGAAAAAGAGAAAATAAGTTTTTCAAAGTATCTTGATAAAATCCGGGATAGAGGATTTGATATTAAAATAGAAAACGATGGGAATGACATATTTCTTTTAATAAAAAAGAACAAAGAGCAAGAGCTTGACCTCGGACTTAAGCTTGACAGAGATAACACACTTGACCTTTCTTTAATGTTTGAAAATATTGAAGGTGTTAGAAGTATTTACAATTTAAATAAAAAATAAAAAAAGATTATTTCTTTTTCTTAGGAGCGGCTTTCTTGACAGGTTTTTTTGCCACAGCTTTTTTCTTCGGCACTGATTTTTTCTTTTTTACAACCTTAGGCTTTTCTTTTATTTCTGGGTTTGCCTTTGGCTTATCAGATTCCTTTTTCTTTTTATCAGCACCTTTTCTGACTTTTTTAGGCCTTTCTTTAGCTTTTTTTGGCTTTGTGTCAACAAGTTCGATACCAATTGTTTTAAAAGCCTTTTTCACATCAGTATGGATTGCTCCTTTCTTGATTTTAAGAGTTTCATCCAAAGCTTCCAGATGCAAAACATTGCACTTTCTTCGCCTTGTCATACCATCAATAAGCACGTGCCTATCGTCGATTTTGTCTACAACAACACATCTTTGTCCTGCATCTCTGCCTGCAAGCTTAACACATAGTCTTCCTACATCAAACATTTTTATTTCCTCCTCCCTCTCAAGAGAACTATATGAGTGCGTCGCCGCATCCTCTAAGAGAGATTTATCTGGCTTGAGCTTTAATCTTTTTTCTAGTGCACTTGCTGCAAAGAACGCCGCCATAAGGCCTTTCAGGGCGCTTATGAGTTTTAGGCATGTTTTGCATCTTTACAGGTCTTGCTCTAGGAACGCCTTTAAGAGCATCGCCGCAATCTGCACATTTTGCAACTTTTGGCTTTCTTGGCGTGTAGTGCACAACGTTTCTTCCGCCAGGAGTCTTTTTAAAGACTCTTCTTAGGCTTCTTGATTTATGTCTGCCAGATACCATAATACTGTCGAGAAATCCTATTTACTTTAAAAAACTAACGTTTTTTAACACCCCATTCTGGCGATTTTATAATATGTGGCGGGTTTTTGTCCTCTTTTGTCCTCATCAGTGAACTTTCATCCACTTTCTTAGATTTATAGATAAAAATATAGAAAAAATAATGTATGTAAATAACCATCCCCTGTTTTTAACCCAGGGAATATTTGTAAACGCAAGCGGCTTTAGTTTTTCATAATTAACCTTGATTTGAAATATGTCTCCAGACTCCAAAAAACCTTCACGTGAGCCGTAAATATAATCTATAATGCTTTTTGACGCCTTCACATTCTTGATATATTTAGATTCTCCATCTACAACAATATCTTTAGTTAAAAACTGGTTTCCTTTCACAAAAACTATTTCATGAACACCAGCTCCGGTCGCCCTAAATGTTAAATCCATCTGTTTTTGTGAAACACCGAGATTATTATCTGAAACAAGCTCTAAACCCTCAGGCACTGTAACCTCAACGTTTCCCACAGAGTTTTTTTTCATAATCAAAGTAACATTAAATTCGTCACCAACACCAATAGGCACATAGGCAAAGTGGGATGAAACCCACCCAAAAATAATAATTATCGGAATAAACGTGTAAAACATTGAGCGAAAGCTTTGCTTCATCATCTCGCTGCTTGACTGCATGGCTTCTCTTTGAAGCTTTAAGACCTTTTGAGGGTTATCCTTATTTTTTTTGATCTCTGCCTGAATCTTTTTTTGCTTTTCCTTAATGCTTTTTAAAAGAACCTGGTCAGTTGAGTATTTGTAAACCAAAGTGATTATTAAAGTGATTAACACTGAAAGTATAAGTAGTCCAATTATTGGCGGGAGTTTTAACAAAGGAAAAAATACTGCGTCAAGGACAGGATCAAGTATGTTAAAAAGACCCATTTTTATTGGCCACCCATGAACTTTCTCATCATTGGATTCATGTCATACATGTGCTGTTTTGCAATATCTTCATAGAGCTTGTAGACAATCATGACAGTCAAAAGTATTCCTGTCCCATTACCCAAGGCACCTGATAAATCTGCAAGAGCAGCAAGAAGCCCAACTGCGATTGCGCCCATTACAGTGAGTGGCCCAATATATCTGTTTAGAAGCTTTTCCAAAACCCTTTGGTCTTTTCTAAACCCAGGAATCTGAAGTCCGGATGCCATCATTTGTTTAGCTTGAGAGCGAGCATCCATCCCAGCAGTCTGCACCCAAAAAATAGAGAACAGGACCGAACCACCCATAAGTATAAGTGCGTAAACCAGTGCTTGAAGCCATATAATACTTCCAATAAATAGTGATTTTTGAGTAATTATTGCTCCAACAATGTTTGGCCCAGTAACCCAGGGAGTAATAGCATTAGAAGCGCCTTGTCCTCCAAAAAGTCTTGCCCAAAGCTGTACGTTTGCAAGAAGTGCCGCAATTAAAATAACTGGGATATTAGATGTATAGATAAATGATAATGGCCATCTTATGCCATGTCCTCTTATTCTTCCAAACGAGAGAGGGATTTCTACTTTCATTGCCTGTGCATATACTGCCATGACAAAAACAAGAATAGTGGCGGCGACTGCTGCAAACATCAAAAATGCAGTTGTCGGATCACCTGCTGCAAGGCTTTGAAAAAGTGCAGGAATCGCGCCTGCTGCAATGTCAGGATTATTTGGTGAAGGAAGAGGATTTAGTGCTCTTACAAGAACAGATTTTGAAACTCCTGCTGCGATAAACAAGCTTATACCCGACCCAAATCCCCACTTGGACGTTACTTCATCCATAAACATCACGATAATGCCGCCCAAAAACAATTGGAATATTAAAAAGAATTTTAGCATCAAAATAGCACTGCCGCCTAAAGCCACAGCAGTTGGTGATGCTGCCGCCAAAAACTGGTTTGTTGTTGGATCATAGAACTGCCCTGGTGCAAGCCCTCCCATAATCACATATATGATTGCTTCAAAAACAATAAATCCAATAGATAAAAGTTTTTGAATACCTTGAAAGTTTTGCTTTCCTTCATGAGTTGTTAAATCAAACTTCACAAGTCCAGAACCGTTAAGCAGCTGCAGCACAATACTTGCAGTAACTATAGGTCCAATACCAAGGCTCATGATGCTTCCAAACTCAGCACCAAGAATTATGGATAAATATTCGAATTGGAGTAAGGCATTGTTTCCAAGACCAAAAAGAGGCACAAGACCCAATATGTAGAAAAGTACAAGTATTAGAAGTGTCCATTTCAGCTTTTCTTTAAAGCCAAGTTTTTTTTCTGTAGGTGCCTTGATTTCAGGCAAGTTTAGCATTAAATTTCTAAAAAATGACATGAGCGAAATGATTTAAGGTTTATATTTAAAGTTTATTGTTCTACTTTTGTTTCTTTTTCTTCCGGTTTATCGGCACTGGCAGCAACGCTGCTTTGTGCTTCTACAACTTCTGGCTCTTTTTGTGCCGGCTCAAATTCGTCTTCTTCTGAAGGTTCAAAAGCAACACTTATTTTCCCGCCAGCTTTTTCTATCTTTTCTATAGCTCTTTTTGAAGCATAATCTGTTGTGATATCCCATTTGACAGATGTCTTGCCAGTGCCCAAAAGCTTGTTGTATCCAAGCTTTGTAAGGTCCACAACATACGCTCCGGTTTTGTACAAAACAAGTTTTTTTGACACATAAGAATCAAGCTTTGTTTGAAGATCAGAGATGTTGATTGCATTAATCTTTTTTCTTCCTATGCTTGTAAATCCATGTTTTCCCATGTACTTTTTGCCGGCTTTTTGATAGCTTGGCTTTTTAGCATCTCCTTTAGCGCCTGAGCCAGCTCTGCCTCTGCCGCCTCTATGGCCTGCGCCTCTTCTTTTTTTCATAGAGCCGCCGCCATGGGTTTTCGAACCCCTGTACTTTACAACTTTTTTTCTTTTTCTTGCAACCATTTACACCATCTTTTTTATGAGATCATTGATTTTGTCTTTTCGATAGCCAAGTGCACCGCCTTGCCTAAATGCTTTTTTCGTCCCTTTTCTTTCAAAGCCGCCTCTTGGAGGCGAGAGCCTGAAAACTTTTTTTTCTTTTTCCGGTTTACCGGAGCTAGCAGCTTGGCTGCTTTGCTCTTCTCTTTTTTCCTTAAGTTTTTTTAGGGTCTGTGAATCTATCTCTCCCCAGGTGATGAAGTCCTTTGCTTTTTTTACCATTCCTTCATATGATTCGTTTTTTGGAACTACAACACAGGAGAATTTTGAATTTAGATTGAGCATTTTTAGTGTGTCAGATATCTCTTTTCTTACACCTGTCATGCCTCTTATTCTAATTACAGCCAAGTTTCGTGTCTTTTCTTTTTTAATTTCCTTTTTTTCTGTCATTTTCACTTATCAGATTTTTTGTGGCTGCCTTCAACTATGCTTAGTTTTTCTCTGTGCTCTGGCATTATTTTTGTTTTAACAAGGTTTTTTAGCGCTACTTCTGTTGCTTTTATCAAGTTTAGTTTTGTCTTTGTAAGACCGGTTGTCTTTGACCAGACGTCTGTAATTCCAGCGAGTGTGAGAATCTTTGCGATTTCCTTGTCAACCCTAAGACCTGTTCCGTTTGGGGCAGGATAAAGTCTCATAACACACGAGCCTGTTTTGCCTTCGACTTTGAAAGGTATTGAATGAGATGTTCCACATCCGCACTGCCATGAGCCGCATCCTCTTCTTATCTTGAATATTTTTATTTTTGCTTGCCTAACAGCTTTTTCTCTTGCAGGAACAGTCTCCTTTGCCTTCCCATAGCCAAGACCTACAAGGCCGTCCTTGTTTCCAACAACAGCAAGTGTTGCAAAGTTTGGCTTGTTTCCTTCTTTTGTCTTTTTTTGGGTTTGTCTAAATACTCTTCTTTGTCCTCCTCCAAACTTGCCTTTTGACTGTCCAATCATTAAAAGGTCTGATTCAAGTTCTGGAATTAAGAATTCAACTATTTCCTGCTCTAAAATCGGCTTTCCTTTTGAGAGTATGTCATTGATATCTGTGATTTCCTTGTTTTTTACTTTTCTTCCAATCTCTGTTTTTGGGTTCCATTGAAGCTCTAAGAGATTTTCTTTTGAAGGTTCTCGTGCTTTTCTAGCTTCTTTTGAATTCTTATTTATTCTTCTTTTTGGTTTCATCTTTATTTTCCTTTCATTATTTTTTCTTTAACTTCAATGAAGTTTTTCTCTATGTTTTTTGGGTCGACTTTTTTCTTTTTGTAGCCTGAAAATTGAATGTCATATGCTTTTTTATCAATCTTTGAAGAGTAATCAGAGATGTGCTTGCCGCTGATTCTCACATCGCTTGGCAATGATTCTTCTGATAATGGGATTTTTAATCCGCCATCGACGCAGCCTTTTAAACATGCAAACAATTTTGCTCCCTTCGTCGGGCTGTGAAGGCCGATGTCAAGTATGGCTTCTTTTGCTTTTGCTTTTTTTGAAAGCAATAGCCCTAAAAGGTATGCTGCCGGAGTGTTGTTTTTTGAGTATTTCCATCCATATTTTTCAAGTTCTCTCGAATAAGCGCTTGACGATACAACGTCTCCTTTTGGTTTATACTCAACAATTTGTGCAATCATATTTTTATTGAATTTTCTAATGATCACTCTTGATTTTTTGCTTTTGAGAAGATTGAGCCTTTTTTTATAGTTTGTTTTGCCTTCTCTTTTTCTTCTTTGCCTTATCGTTAGTACCTTACCTGTTGCCATCTTTATTTACCAATTTTTTTTCTGTAATGTAGATTTTTACGTGTCTTTTACTTCTAAAAAATCCCCCTTTAGCTTTTCTGTAAAGATCTCTAAACACTTGTTTTGTTAGCAGGTCTTTTTCTTTTAGCTCTTTGAGAAATTTTCTAATGACTCTGATTTTTTGCATCCATGCCTGTTTTTTTGGAAGCCTCGCGGTTTTTTTGCCTTTTCTTAGGCCTTGTCCCTTTTGCCTTCCTTTTCTTTTTTGCTCCTGCCTTTTTCTTGCGCGACCCCTTGACACACCCTTTTTTTTGACCTCTGTTATAGCTCCATCTTTAATGAGCGCTTTCACATCATATTTTGTGATTGCCTCTTTAACATCTTCAAGTCTGTCCGGGTCAAATCTAACTCTTTTCTTTGAGCCTTTGAAATGTGTTGCCGCAAGCCTTTTCTGGATTTTTAGTTGCTTCATAATTATTCACCAAGTCTAGCTTTCTTTTTGGATTAAGAACTTGTCTTTTTCCTTTTTCTCCTCTGCTTTTTTTGATTCTTCGTCAACTTTTTCATCGACAATTTTCTTCTTTTCTTCTTTTTCCTTT
>JAAOYE010000090.1 GCA_018221175.1 Candidatus Woesearchaeota archaeon | reverse complement strand
TATATAGAGAACAATATTAGAATAATTACTATTGGCAAAACTTTTTTCATTTTGTTTTTCGAATTGTTTTAAGTATAGAAAACTTTGTTCCTGCATACTTTTCTTCCATGTTGTCAATCATTAACTGAATGTCTTTGTCAAACACTTCTTTTTTCATGTATTTTAATCCTTTAAGTTTTGCAAAAGAAGATACTTCTTCGTTTGTTATGCCCACAAGCGGCTTAATCATGTTTTTTTGATGCAAAAACTTATGTTCTTTTTGCTCAAACACGGACTTTAGATAACTTATTGCTTCGTCATCAAGGTTCCAGGGAATTATTATTTTGTCAAAATCCAAGACTCTTTTTTGTGCTCCTGTCTTTATCTTGACTGTCGGGTCCCTTATTATTTTTTCAATTAAGTATTTGGTTACAGCTGCTTTGTCTGTGCCATCATCAACTATCAAGACTTTGTCGTTTTTATTTATGAGTTTGTTTACTCTAATCTCTTTTCTGACCCTTTTTTCAACAAGATTTACAAAGTGATTTTTGCAAAAATACTTTTCATCAGACCTTGCAACACCGCTCTTTTTGCATTTGTGGCACTTCATTTTTTCTAAGATTAAACCGATATTTATATTAATTATGCTTCAAAACACGTTTCTGTTACTATTCTAGAATAACTACAAAACCGAAAAGTTTATATACTAGTAATACCATTCCAAAGTAGAAACAATTCCGTTGGGGGGAATGAGGCGATCACAAATTCTTATCACAATCCTATCACCTCTTTTTCCCTGCAGGATTCCTCGAGCAATCGGGGAGTCCTGAAGGGTTTAAATCTAAAAGTTTTTATATGAAAAGTGCTCATAACTATACACATATGGATGAATCACTGCAAACACAGGTACTGGGAGATTTAGGGATACCAACAAAGGTTGAATTCTTTAATATACTTAGAAAACAAGTGAAAAAAGCAAATGGAGATAATTCTCAAAGACAAACATATGGACATAAAGATCATCATTCAGATGAAATCGTAGCACACAAAATATATATCCCCAGACTCATTCAAGTACATTACCATTATCCTACAAACGGCTCTGGAAAAGAAACTTATTTACAAGTTGATATTACAGAATTGTTGAGAATAGATGATGTTTTAAGACCGCGTCGAATTGATATGAGTTCAGCTACTCCTACTATAGTTTTATACGACTCTTATATTAATGGACATAGTGATAAAGTATATTCAAATGGCAATCATCATGAAATTCTTAATCATTTACACAGCATTTTTTTAGATTCCATGTTTGACGGGATTGAAGAAGCAATAATGGATGTGATACCAAAAGAGCATAGGGGAATTGTAAGCAAACTAATAAAAATGAATAAGGAGAACTCAGAAAATTATAATCAAAGGTTTAACAATTACCATTTTGACAGACTACAGCCATTTGATGTAATTGCAGGGTATTAACCCTTTCTTCTTTTTAAAATCAAGAAAAAACTAACAGATAATAATATTCCAATTAAAATCCCAGAAGCAAATATCAAAAGCAAGTCTGTATCAACACCAAGTTCAAACTCTTTTTTCTTTGGAAAATAAACATTAAGATTAGAAAGTTCGTTGGAGTATCCAATGTAAAGCAGTGCAGAGTCTGGGTCATCGTGTTGCAGGCTGCTTGCATATTCAAAGTAGCTGTAGCCAAGTATTGGAAAAACACCTTTTTCCTGCGCTCTGATAATATTTCTTTTTCCAAGCTTAAGCTTTTGCTCAATTAACTCATCCAATTGGTCTCTAGTTATACTTAGAGACTCTAAAACAAGGTTGCTTTCAGCATTTGCTTTGGATGCCTTAAAGATGCAGAGTTCATAATCCTTATTTACAAAATCGTTTTGCGCTTGCTCAACTTTTTTTATTGTGCCTTCTAAAGGTACATTAATATAAATATTTATATACTGCAAGTTGCCCTTAGCCTCTGATATCTTATCTAGACATGCTTGTTTTAACACATCTTCTTTTATCTCATACTTTGTGGTGCCAGTTCCAAAAAACCTTGCCCACGCAAGAGCGCTGTTATATCTCTCGATGCTGTAAGCGATTTTTTCTGAAGAAATATTTGTGAAGTTACCGGATTTTCCAAATTCAGTAATATATTCTCTGCCGCCAACAAGCCTTTCTTTGACTATGATGTAAGTCTGCAAATCCGAAATCGTTTCGATTTGAATGCTTTTAATAATCATGTCAAGCTTGTCAATATCTCTTCTAATGTCAAGCATTATCCTGTAAAGCTCTTCACTGCTTCTATTTTGCAAATCAATCTCTCTAAGCTTTACATTAGCGCCAAAGCAGTATGATGCCGATGCGTAATGCATGCCATCAATAGAAGCATTCTTTCCTTTCTCATACAGCTCTTTTTCCACACTAATATTCCCTGTAACATTTATTAACAATTTAGAAGTAAAATCGCAAAGAGTATTTGAGATGCTTTTCATAATATCTGTAAACATAGGGTCAACTTCAATATCTTTTTCAACAGCTTTTTTTTCTCCAGTCATCTCATACAGTGCTTCATCGATACTTGATACCTTTGCAACCTCAACAGAAGTGTAATTAATAAAAATATCAATATCTGTCTTGTTTCCAATAATAATGCTTGGAATTATCACTTTTGAAAGTCCATCTTTTTGCGCAGCATCAATCTTTGCCTTTATTCCTCCAACAGGACCAATAAGTCCGCCGGCATTAATAGTTCCAGTTACAGCAAGGTCGTCTGGAACCTGTGCATCAGAAAGTTCTGCTATTGTTAACAGTGTTATCGCAGCGCCAGCACTAGGACCGCCAACAATAGCGCTGTTTGACTTGATAGTATAAAAAAAGTCATATTTAGAGCAGTCCACATCTACATAGTCGCACGCAATACTTTTTGCAAACCTCGTACTAAACTGTGTGTCAAGCCTCGTAAGAGGGAAAGTATCTATAAACACCTTGCCAGTGCCTGGTTTAATTTCCAAGAAAAGGTCTGCAACATTGCCTGTTTCGTCTTTTCCATTAGTTGACACTGCAAGGAGCCTTATGTGGCCAACATGTGCAGCAAAAGCTATCTGAGATAACAAAACAAACGATAATAATAGGAATATTAACTTTTTCATTGCAAACAAAAAACTCATAGGATATATAAATTATTTCTTAAAGTCTTCCTGGTGAGGGATGTCTTTTAGCTTTTCTATGTATTTGCATTTAGGAAAATTGCTGCAGCCAAGAAATTTGCCATAAACACTGCTTCTAACCACAAGAGGGTTTAGGCATTTTGGACACTCCTTTTCAACTTTTCCATTAGTTATTTCTTCAAATTCAGCTTTTTCATCCTCGCCTTCAGGAACCTTGGATTTGCACTCTTTATTGATGCAAAGCTCTTGAGGTCCGCCTCTTTTACGCTTAACAATAATCATGGGATAACCGCAAGCCTCACACATTTTTTTGGCTGGCTTAACATGTGCTGTTTTTGGAAGATTAAATGTGGTTTTGCAATCAGGGTATTTGTCACAAGCAGCAAAAGGTCCATACTTGCCTCTCCTGATATGTATATCTCCTTTTTTGCAAACAGGGCACAGACCAATATTAGTTAGTTCTTCTTGAGTTTCTCTGTTGGCTTTTAACAATTCAGCACCAATAACTTTTTCTTTTTCTTTAAAATCATGAAGTAACTTGGTTAAGAACTGTTCTGCTTTATTCAAAACTTTTTCTTTGGTTGTTTTTCCCTGTCTTATATTTTCCATTTCATCCTCGAAATCCCGGGTGAGTTCCTCATCAAGAATTTGTGGAGAATACTTATGCAAGATGTCAGCGGTTCTAATACCTAGCTCTGTTGCTTCAACACTTTTTTCCAAGATGTAACCACGTATGTAAAGGTTCTCAACGATTTGAGCACGCGTTGCCTTTGTCCCAAGGTTTCTTTTTTCAAGCTCTTTAATAATGGATGCTTCTGAATATCTTCTTGGAGGAAGAGTTTCTTTTGCTAACAACTCAATTTTTTTAACATCAACTTTGTCACCATTGCTGCACGCAGGCAGTTCTTCATCTTTTAACATTGTGTGCTTGCCATACAATGTGTGCCATCCAGGAACTGTTGTTATAGTGCCCTTAGCAACAAAGACTTCTCCTTTGACATCTAGCTTAACAGTATTTGTTTCTCGAGTCGCTGGGTCTCCAAACGTAGCTAAGAATCTTCTCACAATTAAATCGTAAAGCCTCACATCCTGTCCATCCAAAGCCTTTTTTTGCCCTGTTGGGTAAATAGCAGGGTGAGCTTCATCAATTTTGGGCCCTTCATTAGGCTTTAGATTTGCTTTTTTTAAGATTATACTTGTTTCTTTTTCATAACCGTTTTTTGCAAGCGCATTAATTATTTTATTATATCCAATTGAAGGCGGAAGCTTCTGACTGCTTGTTCTAGGATAAGAAATTAGTCCTTCCAAATACAATATTTGCGCTATTTCAAGTGTTCTTTTTGGAACGATTCCGAGAGTCTTGTGAGCTTCTATTTGTAAAGTTGTCAAATCAAATGGAGTTGGCGGTGCTTGAATGAACTCGTTTTTAGAAACATCAATTACATCAGCGTGTCGTTGATGCCTTGTACTCTCAAAAACCTTTTTTGCTTCGTCATGCTTTTGAAACTTGTCTTTCACGTGAAGTGCTTCAATACTTTTTTTGTCTTTTTCACCGTTTAAAGTGATTTGCCAAAACGGGACAGGAATAAACTTTTTAATCTCTTTTTCCTTGTCAACAACCATTTTTAAAGCTGGTCCCTGAACACGTCCAATTGATAATAATTTAAAACCGCCATCAGCGTTTTTAACAGCAAGAGTCAATGCTCTTGATAAGTTGATACCATAAAACCAATCAAGTTCGTGGCGAGTTATACCTGCGTGTACTTGTCCCCAGATTAAGTGTTTTGAAGCTTTCTCATAACTATCTATTAACTCATCTTTTGTCAATGTTGAGTATTTCATACGCTTTGCGTCTTTTTGTTTTAAAGCGTTTTTTAAAATTGTGTAGCCAATAACTTCTCCCTCAATATCATAATCTGTAGCAACTGTGAATTCTTTAGCGTTTTTACCAAGTTTTTTTATTAATGATAAGAATTTCTTTGTGAAGCTTGCGTCTTTTGAAACCTTGTTTGATTCTTCCCACTTGATATCAAACACAGGGTAAGTCCAACCTTTCTTTTTCTTTGCTTCAGTAACTGTGTAGAGGTGGCCAGCAGCACAGCTTATAACTATTTTTTTCCCCTTGTGCTTTAATTCATAGTATGAGACACCGTTAACAGTGACCTTTTTTGGCTTAGAATCAGATAATGCTTCTGCTATTTTTTGTGCTGCGCTAGGTTTTTCTGTAATTAATAAATCATATCCCATGGTTTTTCTAAGAATTTGATTCTGTTTAAAAATCTTTGGTATAAATTATTTTTATATAAATCCGAGCAGCCAGTCAAGAAACTTTTGCCATAAGCTCTTCTTTTTTACTCTTTTTGTTAACTGCGATGTTTCTTGCTGTTCTTCTGCCGCTTCTTCTTTTTCAAAATCATCGCCCTCAGTAACCTCAACTTTAGCTTCTTCTTTTTTTATTGACTTTGCCGCCAAGTCAATTGAGAGTGGCTGTGTTAAAGTAAATTCTCTGTCTGTCTGATTAAATACTACTGAAGTGACTATTTCTGTGGCATCAACATATTCTCCGGGAACTGCCTGAATAGTGTACGCATATGCCTGCGCTTTTCTTTTTGGCTCAATATTCATTGGATAGTTCATAGTGACACCATCAATAACTGTTAGACTTGAGGGAACGTTGTCGCTAACACTGATTCCTTTTAACATAACATCTCTTTTGTTTTCGACATAAACAATAACTTTTGCCTTGTCATCATCAGTAGTGTATTTGTCAAATTCATGATAAATAACAACAGTGTCAGTTGGAGGATAAACAGAGATAGTCTTTGTCAGTGAAAAATTAAAATATTCAAGGTTTTGAGTCTCATACTTTCCTGTAAATACAATGTCATAATCAGTTTTCACATCAACAGTTGGTGCAACAACATCTCTTTCAAAGATTAAAATCTCCTGATTTTGCAAAATCTTTGCTATTGCAAAGTTCTCATCTAAAACTGCGCTGTCAACATTCATATTAATATTATAATAAGGCGTGTCTGTGTCTTTATTTGAGATTTTTGCAGTTAGCTTAAACTTTTGGTTTGAGCCAATCATCTGCTCCAAAATTGTAAGTGATGGCTCTACTTTGTCAGAACCAACAGTTATTGACAGGTTTTTTGTAACTCTTTTTTCAATTCCATGAGCTGTGAACTCAAGTGTAAGAGGAATCTCAAACTCGCCTGTTGTAGAAGTTTCAAAAGTTAGATCTATTGTTTCTGATTTTAATCTTGGAATAAACGAAGAAAAAGAATAAGTCTGAAAACCTTCTTCTTCTTCAAATTCAACGTCTTTACTGAGAACTTTTAGCTCTTTTGGCACAGTAACTTTTAGTTTAGTCTGTGAGCCAACTTGAGGGTCAACATTATTAATTGTTAGTTTCAAATCAGTTTTTTCTGCAACATTAAGATTTGCAGTGTGCACAGTTACAAGTTCTACTGAGTCTTTCGTCTTGATTGCGGTTGCAGTGTTTTTTATTGTGCCTTCTATTTCCTCATAGACATATGTTAGATTACCGCTAATCATTTCATCAATGTGTATGACAGGATTTAGTTCATATGTAAATATCTTTTTTGCACCTTGGCCCATTGAGGTTACATATGTTATTTTGCCATTAGAATATCCAACGCTTGAGCCGGGAGTTACTTCAAAACCGTTGGGGATTTGTTCTGTATATATTATTTGGGCAGGGTTTTGCCCTTTGTTTTCTATAGTCACAATCGCCTCGATTTTTCCCTGCAAAAAAGGAGCTGTATTCGAAAATGTCCGATCAAGTGTTATATCTGGCTTTCTGTATGTTATTGTGATGTTAAGGCCAGGAACAACTTCTCCAGTTCTGTCATCAAGGCGTCCAATTTCTGGATCTGCTGAAAAATCAACTACGGCACTTCTAAAACAAATAGTGTAGAAATTATACTGGGTGTATTCACAACCGCCATCATCTATAATAAAAGTCTCTCCATTAAACTTTAAGTATAACGTGTCCCACTCTTTGCTAACTTGCACAGAGAAATTATCCTCATTAAGAGTGAATTTGTCCCCAGGATACTTGTACCCTGCAAAATTCTCTGCAGATACAGGTAATGCAAACATTAACAAGAGTAAAATAAACACCTCTTTTTTCATAAGACATTTTTAACACATTTTCGTATATAAAAGCTTTGGTTTAAATTGTTTTGATATGAAATTTTATATATAACAACAAAATTTTTGATTATTAATGGAGCGCGCAATAAAAGAGATTGTAAAAAGCATTGAGACAAAGTCAGAGGAAACACCTTATTTTGGGAAAAAAGGATACAAAGCATACCCAATATCTAAAAACAATTTTAAGGAAATAAAAAGCATCAAAACAAACAAGAAAATAGCTTTTATCGACGGAGGAAACCAGGAAATAATAAGCTCTTCCAACTTTTCCCTGCAGCTAATGAAAGTCCACTACTGCATCTATGAAACTAACAAGAGAATAAAAAATAAAACATTCGAAACGTACGCGCTAATATCTGCAGGTTCAAAAGACACAATGGGCTATAATGTGAAGCTTTTCTTTAAATCAAAAACTCTTGATTTTGAAAACCTATGGTTTACACTTGACGATACTACCATGATGATGGGCGAGCATAATGTCAAGATTGAAACAATAGCAGACACAACAAGAAAACTATTGGAGCTAAAGACCGCAAGCAATCTATGCGACAAACTAAGTAATTGTGTTATTGTACTTGACAGAACGCTTGAAGCAACAGTTACAGGCGAAGAAAAACTTTTTGAAGAAATCTACTTTAAAGCACAAAAAAACAATGTTTCTATCACAGCCATTGCAAAAACAAACTCGATACTTACAAAGTCAGGAAACTCATTTTCTGCAATACTAAATCAGATAGGGCCAGACGCTCATTGGACTTATTATCCTATCACAGACATAGAAAGTCCAAAGCACAAAGCAAAAATGTACATAGTAAAGCTTCACCCAAAAACAAAGCACACATTCAGGTTGGAAGTTAATAATGAAAATATCAATGAAGTTTTATCACTTTTAGTAGAAAACTCTAAAGACCCTGTTTTTCTAGGCTACCCATATGGACTAATAGATGCAGATAAAAATGCGCGCGTCTCAAATAAAGAAGTAGAAATCCTAAAAACAAGGCTTTTTGTAAAACTAGGAAAGGATTTTAAGAAAATAAGCGCTTATCTCAACACTAAAAACGCGCATGACATACTTGACAGCATTGGCTAGTCTTTTTCTAAGATCTCCAAAAGCTTGGAAGGCTTTGTCAAAAAAAGCCCGATAAGCATCATGTGAGTGGGGTATCTGAAAACCTTCACTTCGTAATCTTTTTTATGAACCTCTAAATTTATCATAAGATTTTCACCAAGAGGATAAGGAATAGAATAGTCATTTTGAGAAAGAACAAGAACAACCTTTCCTTTTAACCTGTTAAGCCTTGATGCAGGTGCAAGCTCACCCCATCTTTCTTTGAGCTCTTCAAGATAAATCTTTTTTTCCACTAACTCTTTTTTTATAGTCCTTGTCGACCACGCACTCCAGACAGCCTCTGCAAATGTAGGGCTTGAGCTAACAGCAACGAGCTTTGAAATATTCTTGCTTTTCTTTGCAAGCATAAACAAGAGAAACGTTCCAAGACTAAAACCAGCCACATCAATAGAGCTAAACTTTTTTGAATTAATCAAATCATTGGCGTCACTCACAACTCTTCTAAAATTCTTTAATGTTTCGGTTGTGTCAGATGTTAGTATCTCATTAGAGTAAGTGTACAAAACAACATGATAATTACTCGATAAATTCTTTGCAAGATAATAATACCCTATTGGTTTTGATTTCCAATGAGAAAAGATTATGAGAAGCTTACCCTTCTTGTCACCATAAACAGTTTTCTTATAATTCATTACTCTTAATTTTTTTAGTCTTTATTTAAATAATCTTTGTCTCCACTGACATATCATAAACAAACTATTTAAACAGAGCATGCACATATAATCAATATGTATGATGTAATTACAGTAGGCAGTGCTACAGTTGACGTTTTTGCAAAAACAAAGTGCGACCTAGTCACATTCACGTCCTCAACAAAAGAGGAAGAGTTTATTGCATACCCTTGCGGCTCAAAAATCCTTGTTGACAACCTAAGCTTTCACATTGGAGGAGGAGGAACAAACACCGCAGTAGCGTTTTCTCGCCTTGGCATGAGAACAGCGTATCTTGGAAACATAGGAAGAGACGTGAACGGTAGAAACGTTCTTGAACTATTGAAGCGCGAAGGCATAGATTTTGTAGGGACAATCTCTGAGGATATGACAAATTATTCCATTATTCTTGACAGCATAAAAGATGACAGGACAATCCTTGCGTACAAAGATGCAAGTGAAAAATTAAAGCTAAAAAACCTTGACAAAGACAGGATTTTTGCAAGGTGGATTTATTTTTGCGCCATGGATGTTAAAATACTTGAAAAGCTTGTCATTTTGGCAGAAAAAAGAAGAATAAAAATCGCATTTAACCCAAGCAACTACCTGGCAGAAAAAGGAAAAAAACACTTAAGAACTATTCTTAAAAAAACAGATCTCCTAATACTTAATGATGAAGAGGCAAAGCTTCTAGTTGGCACGTGCCCTGAACATGTGATGTTAGACAAACTCAAAAAGCTTGGTCCAAAAACAATAGTTATGACTCAAGGCGAAAAAGGCGCAACAGTTTATCACTCAGACACTATTTATCATGCAGACGCGCCCAAAGTAAAAGTAAAAGAAACAACTGGTGCTGGAGATGCGTTTGGAGCATCATTTTTATCGGGACTGCTTTTAAGAAACTCAGTTAAGTTTGGACTAAAGCTTGGCATAGTAAACGCAACGAATGTCATCACACATTATGGCGCGAAAAACAGATTATTGACGCTAAAAGAAGCAGAAAGTTTAATAAATAAGTATAAAGTTCAAGTGAAAACAGTAAACCTTAAAAAGTAGAAAGCCAAAGTGTATACTAACCTTTACATAATGGTGAACGACTATAATACAGTATGACAGAACAGGAATCACAGAGATTCCGCGCATAAAAAGGACTGATACCGCGTCACAAGGTAGGGTAATCAGCAGGAATATGGCCTCGCTGATCCGGCTTTTTTTGGTTATTATGGTGTTTGTGGTCATTGTCCTAACAATCGCTAAATAGCGATTGACAAAAAGTAGTAAAAAGAGGCAAATGGTTCTAGTTACAAACAGTTATTTATTGAAAAAAGCGCAAAGAAAAAAGTATGCGGTAGGAGCGTTTAATATTTACAACCTTGAAGTTTTGCTTGCTGTAACGAGAACTGCGAAGGAGCTAAAGTCTCCAGCAATAATATCTGTAACTCCATCAGCACTAAAATATGCAGGGATTGCCAATATTTCTTCTCTTGTAAAAAAAGTTGCAGGCAAGTTAAAAGTTCCAATGAGTTTGCATCTTGACCACGGCAAGGAGCTAAAAGACATAAAAAAAGCAGTGACTGCAGGATTTACATCTGTCATGTACGACGGCTCGGCTTTAAGCTTTGAAAAGAACGTGAAAAACACAAAAAAAGCGGTTATCATGGCAAAAAGCGGGGTGTCAGTTGAGGCAGAACTGGGAACACTATCAGGTGTTGAAGACGAAGTTTCATCTTCTAAGAATATATATACAGATCCAGAGCAGGCAAAAGAATTTGTACAAAGAACAGGAGTTGACGCACTCGCAGTTGCTATTGGCACATCACACGGCGCATACAAGTTTAAAGGAGATGCAATTCTAAGAATTGACATACTAAAAGAAATAAGAAAAAAAATTGATGTCCCACTCGTGCTTCATGGCGCAAGCGGTGTTAAGAAAGCTTTTGTTCAAAAAGCAAACCATTATGGCGCTGAGATTCTTGGTGCAAAAGGAGTTCCAGACGTCCAGATAAGAGCTGCTATTAGAGAAGGCGTTTGCAAAGTTAATATTGACACGGACAACAGGATTGCATTTACTGCTGGTGTCAGAGAGTTTTTACATAATAATCCTGAAGTTTTTGATCCTAGAAAGTATATATTGGCTGGGATGGAGGAGGTTGAAAGAACAGTCGAGCAAAAAATAAAACTTTTTGGAAGCTTTAAGCGCGCTTAAAGCCATGTTTTCCAATAAGCTTGACAAACCTAAACGAGCCGTGTTCTCTTATTTTATAGCCAGTCTCTGTCTTTTTTAGCCATGTCATTTCCTGGCTGTAAATATTGCCAACTGGAGCAAGGATAACCCCTCCTGTTATGAGTTGGTCTATTAATGGCTGTGGAATTTGAGGTACTGCTGCTGTAATCATGATTTTATCATATGGCGCTTTTTCTTTGTATCCTTTTGAGCCGTC
>JAAOYE010000089.1 GCA_018221175.1 Candidatus Woesearchaeota archaeon | reverse complement strand
CGACAACTGTCTGGATGATACGGATAGAAAAGTTAAAAAGTGAGTCTTATTTAATATTGAATATGATTAAAATAAGGAAATTTAAAGCAGATGATGAAAATAAATGCCTTGAGATAATCAATAAAGCTGTAAGTAAACTCACTGATTATTATTCTATAGAAGAGATAAAAGCCCACATATCAGAAAGGAAGAAAGGTTATTCAATGATAGATAATGTAAAAAAAGGCAGATTATATCTTGTAGCAATAAAAAATAAAGAAATAGTTGGTGTTGGTGCTTTGGATAAAGACATGATAAAAACAGTGTATATTAATCCAACCCACCAAAATAGAGGAGTTGGGGAAAAAATAATGATTGAATTGGAAAAGATAGCACAAAGAAAAGGCATAAAAAAAATGAAGATTCATGCAACATTAAATTCTGTAGATTTCTATAAGAAATTTGGTTATAAAAAAACAGGGATAACAAAATATTGTAATGGAAAACTAGAGTGGAAAGCAATTGTAATGGAAAAGAATATTAGTAAAAAGTGAGTCTTGATAACCAATAAATTTAAATAAATAATATCTTAAAAACATATTGAGGTGGTTAAATCATGTTTGGATTTTTAAAAAAGCTGTTTGGAAAAAAAGATGAAGGTGTAGGTGAAGAACCTGCCAGTATGGATGAAGCAAAAAAGCAAGACGCAGAACTTACAAAAAAAGAAGAAGAAGTTGCCGAAGCTGTAAAGTAAGGCTTAACCAAGATAATTTGGTTTTTTTGTTTCCTGCTCTTTTGTTGCCATAAGTGATTGTTCTTGTATTTTTCTAATCTTTTTCTCAAACTCTTCTGCACGTTTAAACAATGGTTCTATATCAATAGTGAGACCAAGATACTTATCTAATGCCTCGATAATGCTTGCCGCTGCCTTTGAATCAGGAAGAGTTGACATAGTCTGAGCAAAAAGACATGAGATCGGAATATTTGACTTTAACAGTAATGCACCTGTAACACCAACAATAATACTTTCTTTTAACGGTTCAAGCCCAGTTTGGGCAAGCTTTGAGGCTTTTTTTGAGTCTTCTGAAAAATAATATGTTTTTGGCTCCATCTCTGTTGGCATAAGCCCTGCAACACCTTCAATACTAATAATTTCTGATGCATTAAGCTCTTTACACATTTTCATTACTGAGTCAGCAGTCTTCCACTCAAAACCCATAGTATTAAGGATAGTGTGCAGTATCACTAAATTATGTTCTTTAGAATAAAATATACCCATGGGGTGAACAATTTTACCCTGGTGAATTGCAAGTGTTGCTGGCAGCTCATCATATTCAAATCTGCCTATAATCTTTGCTTTTAATGACTCAATTAAGAATTCTGTAGCAATAGTTCCAATAAGTCCAAATCCTGGAAACCCTTCAACAACAATCGGTTTTCTTGGCTTTTTTTCAAGAACAATTCTCAAGTATTATCACCTCTAAGATTTCAAGAATTTAGTTATATAAATACTTTTGTATGTATCAATAGAAAAATATATAAACAAATATCGTCAGAAAATGACACGTTGTAAAAGAGGCACTGCCATGAAAAAAAGGACAAAGGCTTTACCTATAGTAATTTCTCTACTTTTTAGTTTACCGATTGTTCTTGCAGGCCCTTTAGACTATCTTGAAGG